>NZ_FNUB01000001.1 GCF_900105985.1 Tenacibaculum sp. MAR_2010_89
GATGACCTCTTGCGTGCAAGGCAAGCGCTCTAGCCAGCTGAGCTAATCCCCCATTATGAAATTCAGAATATGAATCCTCAATTATGAATGTTGAATTCTCTAACTTCCAGAATTTCCTTCCTAATATATACTTCTTTATTTGTAGTCCGGGCAGACTCGAACTGCCGACCTCTACATTATCAGTGTAGCGCTCTAACCAGCTGAGCTACGAGACTATAATAGCTATATATTAGTGTGTTTTAAAATTAACAGCAAAGAGCAAAATGTACCTCTTTTGTAACTCACCATCTTTCTCTAGAAAGGAGGTGTTCCAGCCGCACCTTCCGGTACGGCTACCTTGTTACGACTTAGCCCTAGTTACCAGTTTTACCCTAGGCAGTTCCTTGCGGTAACCGACTTCAGGCACCCCAGCTTCCATGGCTTGACGGGCGGTGTGTACAAGGCCCGGGAACGTATTCACCGGATCATGGCTGATATCCGATTACTAGCGATTCCAGCTTCACGGAGTCGAGTTGCAGACTCCGATCCGAACTGTGATATGGTTTATAGATTCGCTCCTATTCGCATAGTGGCTGCTCATTGTCCATACCATTGTAGCACGTGTGTAGCCCAGGACGTAAGGGCCGTGATGATTTGACGTCATCCCCACCTTCCTCACGGTTTGCACCGGCAGTCTCGCTAGAGTCCTCAACTTTACTTGTTAGCAACTAACGATAGGGGTTGCGCTCGTTATAGGACTTAACCTGACACCTCACGGCACGAGCTGACGACAACCATGCAGCACCTTGTGATCTGTCCGAAGAAAACTCTATCTCTAAAGCTGTCAGACCACATTTAAGCCCTGGTAAGGTTCCTCGCGTATCATCGAATTAAACCACATGCTCCACCGCTTGTGCGGGCCCCCGTCAATTCCTTTGAGTTTCAATCTTGCGATCGTACTCCCCAGGTGGGACACTTATCACTTTCGCTTAGTCACTGAGATAAATCCCAACAACTAGTGTCCATCGTTTACGGCGTGGACTACCAGGGTATCTAATCCTGTTCGCTCCCCACGCTTTCGTCCATGAGCGTCAGTATATACGTAGTAGACTGCCTTCGCAATCGGTATTCTGTGTAATATCTATGCATTTCACCGCTACACTACACATTCTATCTACTTCCGTATAACTCAAGTCAACCAGTATCAAAGGCAGTTCCATAGTTAAGCTATGGGATTTCACCTCTGACTTAATTGACCGCCTGCGGACCCTTTAAACCCAATGATTCCGGATAACGCTTGCACCCTCCGTATTACCGCGGCTGCTGGCACGGAGTTAGCCGGTGCTTATTCTTACAGTACCGTCAAGGCCGTACACGTACGACTGTTTCTTCCTGTATAAAAGCAGTTTACAACCCATAGGGCAGTCATCCTGCACGCGGCATGGCTGGTTCAGAGTTGCCTCCATTGACCAATATTCCTCACTGCTGCCTCCCGTAGGAGTCTGGTCCGTGTCTCAGTACCAGTGTGGGGGATAATCCTCTCAGACCCCCTACCTATCGTTGCCATGGTAAGCCGTTACCTTACCATCTAGCTAATAGGACGCATAGTCATCTTGTACCCATAAATGTTTAATTAAAAAGCGATGCCACTTCTCAATATTATGGAGTATTAATCTTCATTTCTAAAGGCTATCCTCCTGTACAAGGCAGATTCTATACGCGTTACGCACCCGTTCGCCGGTCGTCAGCGGAAGCAAGCTCCCCTGTTACCCCTCGACTTGCATGTGTTAAGCCTGCCGCTAGCGTTCATCCTGAGCCAGGATCAAACTCTTCATTGTATAATCTTTAATATTATTAATGAATAAGTTTCAAAAGAATTTTTTTAATCTAACTAATTAGACTGTGGTAATTCTACTCTTTAATTACGCTGTCAATTTCAATATTTTCAATGAACTTTGTTAACCTTAATACTTGATATCTCTCAATCAAAACCTTAATTAACTTTTTGTAGAAACGTTAGAATCGAACTAACTGACTTTTTAACGGTCTTTCCAAAATCTCTGTAATCGTGTCGCTTTCTCTAAGCGGATGCAAACCTACAAACTATTTTTAATCTGACAAAAACTTTTTTGAAGTTTTTTTTTAAATTTGTAAATCCCATAAATCAATGAACTATTCCCTAAAATTCGGACTGCAAAGATACTCACTTTCATTTGTTTTAAACAAGCTTTTTTTAACTTATTTTTTAACCCTCGCTTAATATCTTAATAACCCTATTTTAATGAACTTTGCTTACTTTTAAACTCTGCGCTTATCCGTTTGCGGGTGCAAATATAGATCCCTTTTCTAACATGACAATGACTTTTTTGAAGTTATTTTTAAAGATTTTCTTAATCAACTACCTACTAAGCTTTTAAATCAAAAAGTTTTTTTGAGTACTGTTATAAAAGCCAATTTTCCTACAGTAATCCCTATACATTATATAACTCTATACTTATATAATTGTTCTCCATTCTTGTAAACTTTATTCAAAAATCAAGCAATTTATATAGTACTTATACTAATATTATATACCTGTGTTAGGGATTGAAGCAGGTGTTTGAGCTCTTTTGTTCCTTTTTTTAAAACAAAAAAAAGCAGGTTTTCATAAAAACCTGCTTCTTAATTATAATTTTTAAAAGTAATTTTATACTAATTCAGCCCTACTTGCTGTTACAGTTCTATCAATTTTTCGCATTAAACCTTGTAAAACTTTACCTGGCCCAACTTCTACAAACTCACTTCCTCCATCTGCAATCATTGCTTTAATACACTGAGTCCATTTTACAGGAGCTGTTAATTGTAATATTAAATTTTCTTTTATTTCATCAGGATTTGTTACAGCTTTAGCTACTACATTTTGATAAACAGGACAAATAGGCTCATTAAATTCTGTTTCTTCAATTGCCTTTGCCAATTCTTCTCTTGCTGGCTCCATCATTGGAGAATGAAAACCTCCTCCAACTGGTAAAACTAAAGCTCTTCTAGCTCCTTTTTCTTTTAGTAGATCACAAGCTTTATTTATAGCATCTACTTCTCCAGAAATTACAAGTTGCCCAGGACAGTTGTAATTAGCTGCAACTACGATCCCATCTATATCTTCACATACTTCTTCAACTACATTATCTTCTAATCCAAGAACAGCAGCCATTGTTGATTTTTGCACTTCACAAGCTTTTTGCATAGCTAAAGCTCTTTTTGAAACTAATTTTAATCCGTCTTCGAAAGACAATACTTTATTTGCAACTAATGCCGACAACTCTCCAAGAGAATGCCCAGCTACCATTTCAGGATTAAAATCATCTCCTAAAACCTTTGCTAAAATTACTGAATGTAAAAAAATAGCTGGTTGTGTTACTTTTGTTTGTTTTAACTCTTCAGCATCTCCCTCAAACATTATATCAGTAATACTAAAACCTAATATATTATTAGCTTTTTCAAATAGATCTTGAGCTATAGGTGACTTTTCATATAAGTCTAGTCCCATTCCTGTAAACTGTGCTCCTTGACCAGGAAAAATATATGCTTTCATTTATTATTTTATTTTTTGGGCTACAAACATACAATATTTAATATTACCACATTTTTAAACTTTGCTAAGCCAAAAATAAAATGACCTTTTAATGTTTTACTATTGAATATTCTTTTTTCATTTTCAATTCACTTAAAACATTTAAAGCTTCATTCATATAAATATCTTTTTTAAGGTTTTTATGCCAAGCTATACGCTTACCTTTTAAAATAGTATCCTTTTTAAATAATTCATATTCATATTTAGGTGCATTAAATGTTATGTTAGATTTGAATTTAAAAACTTCTTTAAATTTCTTTCCTTGCATAGATTTTTTATCAGTCTCATTTTTAAATTCATTATAGTTTAATGAGTAAATATTTTCATCTTGATTTTTCTTTAACCATTTTGCGTATTCATTAATCTTTTGAAATTTTTCATCATTAAGAACCCTTTGATTACTCTTATATACAACATCTGCAAAATTACTATATGAGTTTCTAATCTTATAATTTGCTTGTTTTACTTTGTCCCAAGCTAAAGCCCCATCTAGATCTCTTTCACCAAATTTCATATAACTATACCTACTTGGTAAAGAAATATCAGAATAAACTCCTTCAATTTGAGTTGATCCTCCATTAATTCTGTAAAATTTTTGAATTGTCATTTTTAGAGCTCCCAAATCACTAGGATATTGCTCATAAAAACGATTTATAGGTAAAACATTTTGAACTGTTCCTTTACCATAGGTTTGCTTTCCTCCAATTATCACTCCTCTTTTATAATCTTGCATTGCTGCAGCAAAAATTTCAGAGGCAGATGCTGAAAACTCATTCACCATAACTACTAAAGGTCCATTCCATTGTATTTTACTATCCGTATCATTTTTCACTAATGGATCTTCTCCTCTATACTTTACTTGAACTATTGGCCCTTTATCAATAAACAAACCTCCAATTTCAATTGCGGTTTTTAAAGATCCTCCTCCATTATCTCTTAAATCAACAATCAACCCTTTTACATTTTCAGCTTTTAATCTTTCAATTTCTTTCTCCATATCTTTAGCTGCATCTCTACTGTTGGAGTCACTAAAGTCAATATAAAATTTAGGTAAATTTATTATTCCATACTTTTTACCATCTTTTTCTACTATACTTGATTTCACAAATGTTTCTTCTAGCTCAACTACGTCTCTTATTATAGAAATTACTTGAGTAGACCCATCAAATTTTTTCTTAACTGTCAACCTTACTTCAGTCCCTTTTTTTCCTTTTATAAATTTGATCGCATCATCTAATCTTACTCCTACAATATTAACTGGTTCTGCATCAGCTTGAGCTACCTTTAATATAATATCTCCTGCTTCTAATTCATTTTGTTTCCAAGCTGGCCCTCCAGAAATCAACTCTACAACATGGGTATACATTCCTTTCTTTTGTAAACGTGCTCCAATCCCTTCTAGTTTACCAGACATATCCTGATCAAAACGAGATTTAATTCTTGGAGACATATAAGTAGTGTGAGGGTCAAATCCGCTAACGATGCTATTTAAAAATGTTGAATACCAATCTGAACTTTCTAGTTCATCAATTCTGATATATAACTCATTCATATTTTTCAACACTTCAGCTCTAGCTTCAACTTCTAATTCCGTAAAAGTTTTCTTTTCAACCTTTTCTCCTTTATCAATTTTATCTTTCTGTATTCTTTCTCCCTCTTCAATTCTACCTATTATTGATAACTTTAACTGTCTTCTCCAATAGTCTAACAACTCATTTTCATTTTTAGCGAATGGTATTTTTTCATAATCAACATTAATAGTTTCCTTTTTATTATAATTAAATGACTGCTTTAATAATGTTCTATAATTAATTTTTGCAGCATCTAACTTCTCTAAAAACCTTCCATAAACTAATTTGTAAAAATCAATATTAGTATCTCTTAATTGATCATCAATTAAATACTTATACTGAGAAAACTCTTTTAAATCTTCTTGAGTAAAATATCTTTTACTTGGATCTAACCCTTCAATAAAAGAATTGTAAACATGCTCAGAAAAATTATCATCTAATTTTTTTTGCACGTAATGATACCTACTTAATATATTTTTTAAAACATATACTATTACTCTGTCTTTTTCAGGGTCTTCATCTTTAAAATTTGATGATGCATGCACTGAATTAGCAAATAAAATAATTATTGCAAAAAAATGAATAATGAATTTCGTCTTCATAAATCTTCTGTTTTTAAAATGTACGTAGTCTTCACTAACTGCTAAACTACTAAAATAATGCCACTTTTACTATTCTTCTCTTTTTTTGTATAGCCCTTTAAACACTTCCTTTATTACCTTTCCGTTTTCATTTATGTAATTCCATATTTGAACAACAGAATTGTCTTTCTTCTTTTCCCAAATAATTTGATTACGATAACTTCCTTTTTTACTTTTTATTATTTCACTGTTTAAGATCATTTTTCCCTTTTCAAATTTCCCTTTAAGTATTAATGAAAATCCTGAGTTATCAATCCAAACCTGATTCCATGAATTATCTATTTTATTAAAATAATTGTAGCTCGTTCCCTTACTTTTTGATGTCTTAGACGTCCAATTTTCTTGAATCGTACAAGCATTAGTCATTTTAACAATATTATTAACACCTATTAACGCACCTTTATCATTATAAACATTCCAATTACCTACCCAAAAATCAAATTGCGAATACTGAATAGAACTACATGGTTTTTTCACTGTAGTTTGAGCTGTAATTATTGAAAAAAAAGTTGAAATAACAAAAATTGTAATATAAACAACAACACGTATCATACCTTTGTATTTGAGTGTTACAATTTTACACAATATTTCACCTCTTCTATCTTTACAAAATGTTAAAAAAGAATCCTTTTTTTATCTTACATTTGTTGTTAAACTAAATCTACTATGCAAGAAAGACCCTTAATTTTAGTTACAAATGACGATGGAATTACCGCTCCTGGTATAAGAATGCTTATTGAAATCATGAATAAAATAGGCGATGTTGTAGTGGTAGCTCCGGACAGTCCTCAAAGTGGTATGGGGCATGCAATTACAGTAAATAATGTTTTACATTGTAACCCTATAACTATTGATGATGGCCCTCAAATTGAATATAGTTGCTCTGGTACTCCAGCTGACTGTGTTAAAATGGCCAAAAATCAAATTTTAAACAGAACTCCAGACCTATGTGTTTCTGGCATAAACCATGGCTCAAACTCTTCCATCAATGTTATTTATTCTGGAACTATGAGTGCTGCTGTTGAGGCCGGTATTGAAGGGATTCCTGCTATTGGTTTTTCTTTATTAGATTTTGATTGGCATGCAGATTTTAGAGCTGCTAAAAAATTCATAGAAAAGATTACACTAAATGTTCTTTTAAATGGACTTACTGATGGAGTTGTTTTAAATGTAAATATCCCTAAACTTAAAGAAAACGACATTAAAGGGATTCGCATTTGTAGACAAGCAAATGGGTACTGGAAAGAAACCTTTGATAAACGAAAAAGTCCTTACGGAAAAGAATATTACTGGTTAACTGGTGAATTTATTAATAAAGACAAAGGGCAAGATACAGATATATGGGCTTTGGAAAACGGATACATTTCTGTTGTTCCTGTTCAATTTGATATGACTGCTCATCATGCAATACAAAAACTAAACTCATGGGACATATAAAAAAAGAAGTTATCATTGGTTTTTTAGTTTCATTACTAGCAACTGTTTCTGGTTTTTTTATTTATTTACAATATATTTCTCAATCAAATATTTCCGAAACGCTTAATAAAATTAAAGAGGGAGGAGTTTTAGGAGCTGTTATTGCTTTAGCAGCTATACCAAATTTGTTTGTTTTTTTTGTTTTTTTAAAAAAGAAACAAGATTATCGAGCTAGAGGTGTTTTAATTGCAACAATTACAATTGCTATATTTACCTTTATCTTGAAATTTATATAAATCTCAACAAGACGCATTAGAAGATTTTATGAAATACTATATACTTGCAGGAGAAGCATCAGGAGATTTACATGGAGCAAATTTAATGAAAGCTTTATTTAAAGAAGACCCTGAAGCAGATATTCGATTTTGGGGTGGTGACTTAATGCAAAATGTTGGTGGCACATTAGTAACACATTATAAAGAACGAGCTATAATGGGTTTTGTAGAAGTTCTTTTAAACCTTAAAAAAGCATTAAACTTTATTAAATCTTGTAAAAAAGATATTGCAAAATATAATCCAGATGTGATTATTTTTATAGACAACTCTGGTTTTAATTTAAGAATTGCTAAGTGGGCAAAAAAAAACAATTTTAAAACCAATTACTATATTTCACCTCAAGTATGGGCTAGTAGACCAGGAAGAGTAGAAAGTATAAAACGTGACATTGATAACATGTTTGTTATACTTCCTTTTGAAAAGGATTTTTACAGTAAGTTTAATTATACTGTAAATTTTGTAGGACATCCACTAATTGATGGCATTGAAGGTAGAAAACAAGTAGACGAACATGAATTTAGAAAAAAACATCATTTAGGCTCAAAAAAGATTATTGCCCTTTTACCAGGAAGCAGAAAACAAGAAATCTCTAAAATGTTATCTGTTATGCTATCATTAACAGACGACTTTTCAAATTATCAATTTGTTGTAGCTGGTGCCCCTAGTCAATCTTATGAATTCTATCAAGAGTTTATTAAAAATAAAAATGTTTCTTTTATTTCAAATAAAACTTACGACCTATTAAGTATTTCGTACGCAGCTTTGGTTACTTCTGGAACTGCTACTTTAGAAGCGGCTTTATTTAAGGTTCCTCAAGTAGTTTGCTATAAAGGTAGTAATATTGAATACCAAATAGCTAAAAGAATTATAACATTAGATTATATTTCTTTGGTTAATTTAATTATGAATAAAGAAGTTGTTACTGAATTAATTCAAAATGACTTTACAAAAGAAAAACTTAAACAAGAATTATTTCGTATATTAGATTCTACTCATAGAGAGCAACTATTCTTAGATTATTTTGATTTAGAGAAAGTTTTAGGAGGTAAAGGTGCTTCTGAAAAAACAGCTAAGTTGATTGTTGATGGATTAAAAAACAATTAAATAAGTGATTAGAAAATTATTTCCAGTTTTTTGTATTTTATTTTTTATGTACTCGTGTGGTTCATCAAAAAAAGTTAGTTCTAATAAACCTATTAAACATCAAGTTTCAAAACCTTCTAAGAAAAAAATTACAACTGCTGATAAAATTGTTTGGACTGCCGTTTCCTATAAAGGAGCTCCATATAAGTATGGAGGTACTAGTAAAAAAGGAATGGATTGCTCTGGTTTAATTTATACTTCTTTCAAAAAACGGAATGTTTCTTTGCCTAGAACATCTAAGTTAATGTATTTAGAAGGCTATTCAATACCTTTAAATAAGGTTAAGCGAGGTGACTTGCTTTTTTTCAAAACTACTCGAAAAAGAGGTAAAGTTAATCACGTTGGATTAATTACCTCAGTAAAAAACGGAGTAATTCGTTTTATTCATTCTACGAGTTCACGAGGGGTGTTAGTAAGCTCTTTACGTGAAAAATATTGGAAAAGAGCTTTTATTAAAGCAAAAAGAGTTTTGTAACTATAATTTTCAAAATGAAACAAAGAGTTGTTTTACTAATTAGTATTATCACTTTTATTATGTATTGCTTTTTTAAAACTGAAAAAAAGCAATCAAGTAATAAGAAAGCTCCTCTAATTTCTTTAACTGATAAAGTTATTTCTATTGCTAATTCTTATAACGGCGTACCTTATAAACCTGGAGGAATTACATCAAAAGGAATGGACTGTTCTGGCCTAGTACAAACATCTTTCAAACAGATTAATGTATTATTACCACGCTCTTCTAGTTCAATGAGTAATAAAGGCAAAAAAATATCTACCGATAAAATAAAGCTTGGTGATTTATTATTTTTTAATATTAATAGGCTAAAAGGAAAAATAAATCATGTCGGTTTAGTTACAAATATTGACAATCACAATATTTACTTCATACATTCTACTACTTCAAAAGGAGTAATTACAAATTCATTAAATGAACCCTATTGGAAAACAGCTTTTGTTAAAGCTAAACGAGTATTAAATTAATTTCATTCTTAAAAACAATTATTAATTCCCCTATTATTATGACAAAACAATTACTTTTATTATTATTTTTTAGTAGCATGGTTGTAAGTGCACAAAATGTTACAATACCAGACACAAATTTCAAAGCTACTTTAGTAGCTAACACCGCAATAAACACCAATAATGATTCAGAAATTCAAACTAGCGAAGCCAATGCATTTAGTGGAAGTATGGATGTTTCTAATAAAAATATTGCAAATTTAAATGGTATCGAAGCGTTTATTAATCTTACAAGCTTATCATGTTATAGTAATCAATTAACAAGCTTGGATCTTAGTAAAAATGTAAAGTTAAAGTATCTTTACTCATACAATAATAAACTTACAAGCATTGATGTTTCAAAAAATACAGAATTAAACACTTTATATTCTTATGACAATGAACTTACGAGCATTGACATAACGAACAACTTATCTTTAGTTTATTTTGACTGTAGCACTAACAAGATAAATACCTTAGACACAAGTAAAAACACAATGCTTTCAAAAATTTACTGCCATACAAATCAACTTACAGATTTAGATGTTACAAAAAATGTTGATCTGCGTTTATTTTTCTGTTATAACAATGGCAATATTTCTTCCCTAGATGTAAGCAAAAATATTGAACTTAGTTCATTAAACTGTGGTGGAAATAAAATAACTAGCTTAGATGTGAGTAACTGCCCTAAGCTAACTAAACTTTACTGCTCTATTAATAGTTTAACCTCATTAAATTTAGCTAATGGTACTAATACTACTTTTAAAGAAATTGAAGTTGTTAGAAATAGCAGCCTAAATTGTATCCAAGTAGATGATATTGCCTATAGTACAAGTAATTGGACAGGGAGTAATTTTGCTTTTGATAGTGCTTCAAGTTTTAGCGAAAATTGTGCTACAGCGAGTATTAATAAAAACTCATTAGCAACTGTAAAAATCTATCCTGTACCCGTTAAAGAAACATTAAACATTGGTATTAACAAAGAAGAAATTACCACCATCAATATTTCAGACATTTCTGGCAGAATCGTTTTCAAAGGAAAAAGCAATAACAGTATTAATTTAAACTACCTCCCTACAGGAGTTTACATTTTACGATTAACAACAATAACTGGTGTGTTAACTAAAAAGTTTTTGAAAAACTAAGATTAAACTTAAAAACAAAAAAGCTGTGATTTTAAAATCACAGCTTTTTTTTATAAAAACTATATTGTTTAGTTTAACATCTTCCAAAGAGTATCTTTCAACTCCATTAAACCAGTTTGAGCTACAGATGAAATAAACAATGTATCAACCCCATCTGGTAATTCCTGTTTAATTTCTTCTTTTAATTCATCATCTAGCATATCACATTTCGAAATAGCCAATAATCGTTGCTTATCTAATAACTCAGGGTTATGCTTACGAAGTTCATTTAATAAAATTTCATATTCCTTCTTAATATCATCACTATCAGCAGCTATTAAGAATAATAAAGTAGAATTACGTTCAATATGTCTTAAGAAATAATGCCCTAACCCTTTACCTTCTGACGCTCCCTCAATAATACCAGGAATATCAGCCATCACAAAACTTTGATGATTTCTATATTCTACAATTCCTAAATTAGGTTTTAAAGTTGTAAAAGCATAATCAGCAATTTTAGGTTTAGCTGCAGTTATTACTGAAAGTAAGGTAGATTTTCCTGCATTAGGAAATCCGACTAATCCTACATCTGCTAAAATTTTAAGTTCCATTCGAAACCAACCTTCGACACCATCAATTCCAGGTTGAGCATAACGAGGTGCTTGATTTGTTGACGATTTAAAGTGCCAATTTCCTCTTCCTCCTTTACCTCCTTCTAATAAAATAATATCTTCGTCATGTTCAGTGACTTCAAAAAGTATTTCATCAGTATCAGCATCTCTAAAAACTGTACCTAAAGGAACAGGTATTACTATATCTGCTCCATCAGCACCAGTACTTCTACTACTACTTCCATGACCACCATGTTCAGCTTTAAAATGACGCTTAAACTTTAAGTGAAAAAGTGTCCACATAGTTTTATCTCCACGCACAATTACGTGACCACCTCTTCCTCCATCTCCTCCATCAGGACCACCTTTTGTTATGTACTTTTCACGGTGTAAATGAACAGAACCTTTACCACCTTTACCTGAAGATGCATAAACTTTTATATAATCGACAAAATTTCCTTCGGTCATTTTTTTTGTTTATTTATTTAGCTAAATTAATAGTTAAATATATTTTTATAATGTATCAAAAACATCAGATAAACGCTCTGTGATTTCTTCAATAGAACCCACACCATTTACCCCATAATATGTACCTTTATCTTCATAAAAGTCTTTTAATACAGCTGTTTTTGTATTGTATTCATTAAAACGATTTCTGATTTTACTTTCATCAGTATCATCAGATCTTCCACTAGTTTTACCTCTCTCTAAGATACGCTCAACTAATAAATCTTCAGAAACCTCTAAAGCAACCATTCCATTAATTCGTTCTCCTTTCTCTGCTAAAAACTCATCTAATACTTCAGCTTGAGATTGTGTTCTTGGAAATCCATCAAAAATGAACCCATTTACATCTGAGTTTTTTTCAACTTCAGCTTTAAGCATACTAATAGTTACTTCATCTGGAACTAAATTTCCAGCATCCATATATGTTTTTGCTAAAATCCCTAACTCAGTTCCATTTTTGATATTATAACGGAAAACATCTCCTGTTGAAATATGTACTAAGTTATATTTATCTTTTAAAACTGTAGCTTGTGTTCCTTTTCCTGCACCTGGAGGGCCAAATAATACGATGTTTTTCATTTTAGGTTTTGTTGTTAACTGATAAACAGCAGGTAAATTTCTTCCGTAACCATTATAATCAAGTCCATAACCAACTATAAAAGCATCATCAATACTTTTTCCTATATAGTCAATTGGTAACTCTTTTTTATATACATCTGGCTTAAAGAAAAGCGTTGCTATTTTTAATTCTTTTAAGTTTTTGGTTTTGAATATTTCGTAAATCTCTTGTAATGTCGTTCCTGTATCAATTACATCTTCCAATATCACAACGGTACGGTCAGATAAATCTTCATTTACTCCAATTAATTTCTTTACTTTTTCTGAAGAATTTGTTCCTTCATAAGAAGCTAACTTAACAAAAGAAATTTCGCAATCTCCATTAAATTCTCTTACAAAATCAGCAGCAAAAACAAAACAACCATTTAAAATACCAATAAAAAGAGGTACTTCATCTTTAGGTAAATCTTTTTTTACTTGTAACGCTAATTGCTTTACAATAGTAGCTATATCGTTTTTAGAAACGAATTCTTTAAAATATAAATCGTGGAGTTTTGTTATTTTCATCAGATTGCAAAGATAGTTGCTTGATAGTAAATGAAAAAACCGTTTTGAACATTATTCAAAACGGTTTTATTTTTGTTTCTTATTTTTTTATTTCTTCTCTCTTTTTTTGGCAACATCAAACATAATTGGAGTTGCAACGAATAAAGATGAATAAGTACCTACAATTACACCTATAATTAATGCAAACATAAATCCTTTAATACTATCACCTCCAAAGAAGAATATCGCTAACATTACTAACAATGTTGTTAATGATGTATTTATAGTTCTTCCTAACGTACTACTTAATGCTTTATCAACTAAACCAGCAGTAAAAGAAGTACTGTTATTAGCATATTCTCTAATTCTATCAAAAATTACCACGGTATCATTCAGTGAATATCCTACTACTGTAAGTATTGCCGCTATAAATGATTGTCCAATTTCCATATCAAAAGGCATAACTTTATATAAAATTGAGAACACACCTAATACAACTAAAACATCATGGAATACGGCTACTACTGCTCCAATAGAAAAGGCAACCTTTCTAAAACGCAATAAGATATATAAGAACACTACAATTAACGAACCTATTACAGCCCATAATGCAGCTTGCTTAATATCATCTGCAATTGTTGGTTCAACTTTCATATAACTCATTATACCACTACCAGCTTTTTCAAAACCAGGCTTAAAGTTCTCGTAAGTAGTATCACCTAAATAAGGCTTTAACCCTTTATATAATTCACTTTGAACTTGCTCATCAACTTGTCTTCCTTCTTCATCAATTTTATAAACTGTAGTTATTTTTAATTGATTTTCAGAACCATACGTTTTTGCTTCAGGAGCAGTACCAAAAGCATTCTTTAAAGTAGCAGCTACTTCATTTGCTTTTACTGGCTTATCAAAACGAACAATATAAGAACGTCCTCCTTTAAAATCAACTCCTTGTTTTAATCCTATAGTTAAAATAGAAACTAAACCAAAAGCAATGATAGCTCCAGAAATAACATAAGCTAACTTACGTTTCTTCAAAAATTCAATATTGATATTCTTAAACCAATTTTTAGAAATATTAGTATTGAATGTTAAATTAGTTCCTTTAGTTACAGCTCCATCAACTAATAATCGTGTAATGAAAATAGCTGTAAATAATGATGTTGCTATACCAATCATTAATGTTAATGCAAATCCTTTAATTGGACCTGTACCAAAAGCATATAAAATTACACCAGTTAATAACGTTGTAATGTTTGCATCAATAATTGCAGATAAAGCTCCTTTAATACTAAACCCTTCATCTACTGCGGTAGCTAAGCTCTTACCTCCTGTTAACCCTTCTTTAATTCTTTCAAAAATAATTACGTTGGCATCAACCGACATACCTATTGTTAAAATAATACCTGCTATTCCAGGTAATGTTAATACAGAATTAAATGATGCTAATACACCAAAAATAAATAAGATATTTACTAATAATGCAATGTTTGCATATAATCCAGCTTTACCATAATATAAAACCATCCATCCTAAAACTAATAAAATAGCTAAGGCAAATGACCATATACTTGCGTTAATAGATTCTTTACCTAATGATGGACCTACAACTTCTGATTGAATAATACGTGCAGGTGCAGGTAACTTACCAGCTTTTAAAACTGTTGCTATATCTTGTGCTTCAGAAACTGTCATTTGACCTCCTGAAATTTGAGTACTTCCTCCTGATATTACTGCATTTACTGAAGGTGCAGTATATACATAATCATCTAAAACAACAGCAACAAATTTACCAACATTATCACTAGTCATTTTAGCCCATTTCTTAGTACCAATTCCATTCATGGTCATTGACACTACAGGCTTACTTAATTGATCATAATCTTGTTTTGCATCAGCAATTACATCTCCTTCAATAGGAGCTTTATCATTTCTATTAGATTTTATAGCATATAATGCAATAATAGCAGCAACTTCCTCATCTTCTGGAGCATCAGCTGCTTTTGCAGGTGTAATTGACTGATAATTCCATAAAAACTTTGCATTTCTTAAGTTATTTGGTAATAAAGCTCTAATCTCCTTATTGTTAAGCAATTCATTTACTTTAGCAGTATCTTGCACTCTAGCATACCCTACTGTAGAACTAACTTGCGATTGATTTGGACTTAAAAAGTTAAATAACATTTTTTGAGCTTCAACATTTGTTGAGTCTTTTGATTCTCCTAATAAATCATCAATATCATCACCTTTCTTTGCAGTATCTTTTACTTGCTCAGTAGCGCTAGCTGTCTTGTCTTTTAATAACTCGATAGATTTAGCGTTAGCTTGCACAAAATATGGAATTACATCAGCATTAGTATATACTTCCCAAAACTGTAATTCAGCTGTACTTTGTAATAATTTTTGTACACGCTCAATATCTTTAGCTCCTGGCAATTCTACTTGAATTCTTCCAGAAGTTCCAATTCGTTGAATACTTGGTTGAACTACACCAAATTTATCAATACGGCTACGTAATACTTCGAAAGCTGTATTTATAGACGTGTTAATTTCCTGTTGTAAAGTCGATTTTACTTGTTCATTGGTTTTATTAAAGTCTATTTTATCACGTAGTGCTTTAGTTCCAAAAATTGATGGATCACTTAATTTAACACTTCCGTTACTTAAAGCCTCAAATTGACTATAAAATAAATCTATATAATCGTCTTGGCTATCTTTCTGTGCTTCATCAGCTTTTGCTAAAGCTTCATTGAATACAGAGTTTTTAGAGTCATTTGATAACCCTATTAAAATATCTTTAACAGATACTTGTAAAATTGCATTAATACCACCTTTTAAATCTAAACCAAGGTTCATTTCTTTATCCCTGATATCATTATAGGTGTATTTAGCAACTCCTAAATTAACTACTTCTTTATTTGCTACACTATCAATGTATTTCTTTTCTAGCTTAGCTAACTCTCTACCACTACCACCGTTAACATTTTTCTCAGCGTATTCTTTTGCACTGCTTTCTACCTTGTTGGCAAAAAATGTAAATGATAATTGGTATAAACTTACTAATCCAAAAAGAATAGCAAATAATTTAATAAGACCTTTGTTTTGCATATTCTTATAATTTAAATCGACTTTTTTTAAAACGTGCAAATATAGTATTTCAAAAAAGATTTGACAATTCTTTTGTCATATTTATGTTTCTAGCTACTAATTAACAAATACTTGATAATAGAATACTTCTTTTTTGGTATTTATATTATGTATATTTACAAGCTTTTCAAGCACATCAAACAACTTTAAATAATTTAATTCGATACAATGGCACATACTACTGACATTGAAACTCCTAAAACAGCACACTTAACTGATATTGAGATTGCTCAAGGAAAAAAATTGCAGCATATTAAGCATATTGCTCAAAAACTTAAGATAGAAGAAGACAACTTAGAAATGTACGGTAAGTATAAAGCTAAACTTCCTTTAGATTTAATTGATGAAGAAAAAATAAAACAAAACAATTTAGTTTTAGTTACAGCCTTAACACCTACTCCTGCTGGTGAAGGAAAAACAACTGTTTCTATTGGTTTAACTGAAGGATTAAATAAAGTAGGAAAGCAAGCTACTGTAGTTTTACGTGAACCTTCTTTAGGTCCTGTTTTTGGTATAAAAGGAGGAGCTGCCGGAGGTGGTTACTCACAAGTAGTACCAATGGAAGATATTAACCTACATTTTACAGGAGACTTTAATGCTATTGAAAAAGCAAATAATTTACTATCTGCATTAATTGACAATAACCTTCAAAGTAAAGTCAACAATTTAAACATTGATCCAAGAACAATTCTTTGGAAACGTGTTATAGATATGAATGATCGTGCTCTTCGTCAAATTACTATTGGTTTAGGAGGTACTGGAAATGGAATTCCTCGTGAAGATGGCTTTAATATTACTCCTGCTTCTGAAGTTATGGCTATTTTATGTATGGCTAGTGACTTCAATGACTTAAAAGAACGTTTAGGGAATATTTTTATAGGCTTTACTTTTGATAAAAAACCAGTTTTTGCTAAGGATTTAAAAGCAGAAAACGCTATGGCTATTTTACTTAAAGATGCCATAAAACCTAACCTTGTTCAGACATTAGAAGAAAACCCTGCAATTATACATGGTGGTCCTTTTGCAAATATTGCGCAAGGAACCAACAGTGTAATTGCTACTAAAATGGGATTATCTTTATCAAATTATGTAGTAACTGAAGCTGGTTTTGGCGCTGACTTAGGAGCTGAAAAATTCTTAAATATAAAATCTGCTCACGCTAAACTTAATCCTAAATGTGTTGTATTAGTAGCTACAGTTAGAGCTTTGCGTCATCATGGAGGTTCTCCAAAAGAAGAATACAATACTCCAAATTTAGAACGTGTTCAAAACGGATTTAAAAACCTTGAAAAACATATTGAAAACATTCGTAAATATAATATTGAACCTGTTGTTGCTATAAACTCTTTTATTTCAGACTCTATTGATGAAGTAGTTTTTGTTATTGGTGCATGTAAAAAACTAGGTGTTGAAGCAGTGGTCTCTGAAGGATGGGCTAATGGTGGCGATGGTACAAAAAAATTAGCCAATGCAGTTATAAACGTTGTTGAAAACAAGGCTACACAATACAAACCTTTATACGACTGGAAAAGCCCTGTAAAAGAAAAAATAGAAACAATTGCAAAAGAAATTTATGGTGCAGTTGGTGTTACTTACGATAAAAAAGCTCAATTAAACCTACGAAGAATAGATCGCTTAGGTTTTAATGATTTTGCAATTTGTATGGCCAAAACACAAAAATCATTTTCTGACAATGACAAGTTAATAGGAAGACCAGAAGGATTTACTGTTACAGTTAGAGAAATAGAAATTGCTGCAGGTGCTCAATTCATTATCCCTATTTTAGGAAAAATGATGCGTATGCCTGGTTTACCAGCTACTCCTGCCTCTGAAGGTATGAGTATTGATAATAATGGTAAAATTTCTGGATTGTCTTAATATCTGAATTACAACTAAAAAAGGATCTGCAATTAAATTGCAGATCCTTTTTTCTTTATATATCGATTAATACTATTTAACAACGATTTTAACTACCAAACCTTCATTAGCTCGAACATTAAAAACAGTTTCATCTTCAAAAATAAAATACTGCCCTTTAATTCCTACTAATTTACCTTTATAAGATTCTTGTTTTTTTAAGTTCAAACTTTTTGGCTTCGAAGGATATTTCTCTACAGGAAAATTAATACTTGTTTCTTTGTTGTTTTCAATAAAATATGCCTTTGCTTCTTCAGGTATAAATTCACGTAACTTTTCTTGCCATGATTCTAAACTTTCATCTTCTATGTCATTTTTAAGCATTTTTCGCCAATTGGTTTTATCAGCAACATGCTCTTTTAAAGCAACCTCGGTAATACCTGCTAAATACCTATTAGGAACCTCAACAATTTCAATAGCCTCATGCGCACCTTGATCTATCCACCTTGTAGGTACTTGATTTTTTCGTGTTACTCCAACTTTTACATTACTAGAATTTGCTAAATACACAATATGAGGCTGTAATTGTGCTTGTTTTTCATATTCTAAATCACGATCTTCAATTCCTAAATGAGCCTTACTTAATTCAGGTCGCATAATCCAATCACCAGCTTTCGCTGTTTCAAAAAAACATTTTTTACAAAAACCTTGTCTGTAAATCTCTTTCTCCAATCCACAACTCAAACATTCATAAGTAATAAAATGAAATTCAAGCTCTTTATTTAACAACTGATTCATATTTAAAAAATCAGTTTTCATATCTAAATAATATTGTACCGTTTCTAAATTCTCGGTAGCCATTTTTTTTAACACTCCTTGATATTGCATGTCTTAAATTTTATTACTTTTAGCTAAAAATTTTTGCTGATGTTTTTTAAAATAGAAAATACAGCAACAACAAAGTACAAACTTAAAAAAATATATGGCGTTTCCGTTTATAAATTCAATCATTTCTTGGTTTTTAAAAAAACGTAAGCATCAAGTAGAACTATTTTTAAAATACCCTATTGATGTTCAAAATGAAGTATTATTCAGATTATTAAACACTGCCAAAAACACTGAATTAGGTAAATTACACCATTTTTCATCTATAGATTCTTACAAGAAATTTTCTTCACAAGTTCCCATTCAAAAATATGAAAGTATTGAGCCACTAATTGAACGCTGTAGAAAAGGTGAACAAAACATTTTTTGGCCTTCCCAAATAAGATGGTTTGCAAAATCAAGCGGAACTACAAATGCAAAAAGTAAATTTATCCCCGTAAGTGATGATGCTATTGAAAATTGCCATATGAAAGCAGGAAAAGATATGCTTTGCTTATACATTAACAACAATCAAAATGCTCAACTATTTAAAGGAAAAGGACTTCGATTAGGTGGTAGCTCTGCTGTTTACGAAGATAACAATTCGTATTTCGGGGATTTATCAGCTATCATTATAGAAAACATGCCTTTTTGGGCTGATTTTAGCTCTGCTCCTAAACAAGAAGTTGCTTTAATGGAAGAATGGGAAACAAAGATGGAAGCCATTATTGATGAAACCATTAATGAAAACATCACTAGTTTAGTTGGCGTGCCTTCATGGATGCTTGTTTTATTAAATAGAGTTTTAGAAAAAACAGGCAAAAACAACATTCTTGAAGTATGGCCCAATTTAGAAGTATACTTTCATGGTGGAGTTAATTTTAATCCCTATAGAGAACAATATAAAAAGTTAATTCCTAAAAAAAGTTTCCGCTATTATGAAACATACAATGCTTCTGAAGGTTTCTTTGCTTTACAAGATCAAAATAATTCTGAAGAGCTTTTATTAATGCTAGATTATGGGATTTTTTATGAGTTCATCCCTATGAATCAATATAATGGAGAAAACTCAATTGCTATTCCTCTTTCTGAAGTAAAGAAAGACATCAATTATGCAATGGTGATTACCACCAATGGAGGTTTATGGCGTTACTTAATTGGTGACACCATCAAATTTACATCAATAAAGCCCTATAGAATAAAAATTACAGGAAGAACAAAACACCATATAAATGTTTTTGGTGAAGAACTTATTATTGAAAACACAGAAGAAGCATTAAAAGCTGCTTGCGATAAAACCAACGCTAGTATTAAAGATTATACTGTTGGACCTATTTTTATGGATGGTAAAAAACAAGGAGCACATGAGTGGATAATTGAATTTAATAAAGCTCCTGAAAACTTGGCTTTTTTCACTGAATTATTAGATAACTCATTAAAAACTTGTAATTCTGATTATGAAGCTAAACGCTATAACAACATGACCTTATCAATGCCTAAGATTCATAAAGCTCGCAAAGGGTTATTTTATGACTGGCTAAAAAGAAAAGGAAAATTGGGAGGTCAACACAAAGTACCTCGCCTTTCAAATCAACGTGAATTTATTGAAGAATTATTACAATTATAAATGATAGATTATCCCCATAAAAACATCTCCTTTTTGCTAGAAAACCCTGAATTAATGGAAGCTCTTCAAGAAATCATGACTGTCAGAAGTTTTTCTAAACATGATATCATTCATGAAGCTGGTACAATCTGTAATAACTTTTATATCATAACTTCAGGTATAGCACGTGTTTTTTATTACAAAGAGGATAAAGATATTACTGTACATTTTTCTGCAGAACAAGAAAGTATCACCTCCATTGATAGTTTAATTCAACGTAAAAAAAGTAAATACAACATTCAGGCATTAGAAGACTTAAATACTTTTGTAATCAATATTAATGATATAGAGGAAGTACTTGAAAACAACCCTAAACATGAACGTTTTGGCCGTTTGTTTTTACAACAAATATATATCGAATTGGTTGAACGAATTGAATACATACAATTACATACTGCACAAGAACGCTACAATATTTTACTTAACAAAAAACCATATTTATTTCAACGTGTTTCATCAAAACATATAGCTTCATTTTTAGGCATGACACCAGAAACATTCAGTAGAATTAGAGGGAAATAATTTCTTGACAATTGTCAAGAATTATAATGAAATTACAAAATACATTTGTAGTACAAATTCTAATTAATCATGACAGTTTCAGAAAAACTAACTATATTTTATAAAGAAAATAACCTTTCAGAAGAAGGAGGTGTAAATGAAGATTTTTTTAATTTAAAGTTTAGGCTGTTTACAGTAAAATTACCCAATTCTCAATTTAGAAAAAACGTAGTCCATATTCATGACATTCAACATATTTTATATGATTGTGATATTAGCTGGAAAGGTGAAGCTTTTATAGCTGGCTGGGAAATAGCTACTGGTCTTTGGAAACATATCCCAATCGGATTTATGAGTTTATGGGCAATGGGATTTTCTTTATTAACACACCCAAAAGAAGTTTGGAAAGGGTATAACACTGGTTTATCTGTTAAAGGAATTATTGACTTAAAAATGACAAAAGATGAGTTACTAAAACTTTCATTAGAAGATTTAAAAAACATCATTAAAAAAAGAAAACCCACCAAAATGAATATTTTTCAGCGGGTAATATATAGTTTCTGGGTTACATCAAGTTTAATAACTTTATTCTTCCCCTTTCTCTTAATTCTTATTTTATATTTAATCTTTTAACATCTAAATATCCTAATACACTAGTTAGTATAAAACATAAAATACTATACACTGTTACAGACGAAATACCAAAAGTTTGAGGCATTTGATCTCCTAATGATATTGACAAAATATTATATGAATAAGGAAAATAAATAGATTCTGGTGCTTGGAAAGCAATCAAGCCAAGTATAACAAAAACCATTCCTACAGATAAAGGAACTATAAAGTTTTTAAACCTAAAACTCAACCAAAACTGAATTCCAACAATCCCTAAAGAAGCAATAAACGAAACTCCTAACATTTTTATATATTTCAAATAATCAGGCTGAAAGTCTAAAAACGCTAAATCTGAATAAAAAACTCCTAATAAAGTTCCAAAAAACAAAATTGCTACAAAGAAATAAACATATGTGCTTATAATTGAAAATAAAACTATAGATAATTTACCAAAATACACACTCCATTTTGGTATTGGCAATGCAAATAGATGTTTTATCCCAGTTGCTTTATGTTCAACTTGAATTATAAGACTAGTTATTAAAACTATAAATATGGGCACAAAAAATGGTATTGAATTTTTTACCTGATTTAACATGTATTTATCCCACGGGTTTACTCCTGCACCAGGTGCTAATTTTGCGTGCTTAACTGCATACACTATAAAAAACAGTAAAGGAATTATTAAAGCACTAATGACGGTTAACCAAAAAGCAAAAGTTCTTTTTAGTTTAATCAATTCATTTTTGGTATTAGATATATAAAATGTAATTGCTGACATAACTATTAATTTTCGGTTAATGATAAGAAAAGTTCTTCTAAATTATTTTTAATACTAGCTTGAAACACCTGTACTTTATTCGCTCTAAAAGCATCTATAACTTTAGTTATCTCTTCTTTATCTTCTACTTCTATTTGAATAAAATCATCTTCACTAGACATGTTTTCCTTATTTAAAGACTCTAAAACAACCATTGCCTCAATAAACTTGTCTACTTCAATTTCAACAATCATATTTTTACTTTTTGATTGTTTTAAAGACTTCACCGTATCTTGATACAGCATTTTACCATTCCTTATAATACCAACATGTGTACATGTTTTTTCAATTTCGCTTAACAAGTGGCTAGAAATAAAAACGGTAGTTCCGTATTTCTCATTCAATTCCTTAATTAACTCCCTCATTTCAATAATTCCTTTAGGATCGAGTCCATTAGTTGGCTCATCTAAAATTATAAGCTCAGGATTACTTAGTAATGAAATAGCCAAGCCCAAACGTTGCTTCATTCCTAATGAGTAAGCTTTCACTTTTTTCTTTTTCGCATGAGTTAACCTAACTATCTCTATAACCTCTTCAATTCTTTCTAGAGGTATTCCTCCTCTATAATTTGCTGCAATCTTTAAATTCTCAACCGCATTCAAGTGTTCGTATAATGAAGGGTTTTCTATCAACGCTCCAATTTTATTTAAACTTTTAATTCTGCTTCCTGCATTAAACGGCTTCCCAAACAAAGAAACTTCTCCTGCTTGCTTTTTTAAAAGCCCTAAAATTAAACGGATGGTTGTGCTTTTTCCTGAACCATTAGGTCCAAGAAAACCATAAACACTTCCTTTAGGTACCTGAAGTGCTAAACTCTCAATATCTTTTCTTGATTTTGAATAAGAAAAATTGAGATTTTTGGTTTCTACAATTAATTGATTCATATTTTGGTTTTATTAGTTTACTTATTTCGTAAACGAATCAATTATAAATTTGTAACAAAAACCGGTGTTTTTTAACAACTAATAACCAACGAATTGCACTTAAAAAAGTATCAATTCACTAGAATACATCAAATATATTAGTTGTTTTTAATAGCAATTTTAACAGGTAATGTATATTGAGTAGTTACTGGGATTCCTCTTTTAATTGCAGGAAATATTTTAGGAAGTTTTTTAACTGAAACCTTTAGTAAACTATCTAAAACTGGTAGCTTTTCTAAAACATTTTTCGATGCTTCAATTTCTTTTAATTTAACTCTACCATAATTGTTTATGATTAAATGAACATAAATTACCTCATCCATATCTTCATCTACAATAAAATCAATTTCACTTAATGACATTGAAATTTTTTCTTGTATTTCAGCTCTAAAACAATCATTTTTGGCACTTACATCAAGTTCTTTACATTTATTAAATGAAGGTGAAACATCTACTTTAGATAAATTAATAATAGTATCAATAGCTTGTGTTTTTTTTCTTTTTAGTAAAAGAGAAATAATCACACGATACTAAAAAGAATAGAATTATACCAAAAATCACATTTCGAATGTGCATTTCACTGATTTTTAAGTGAAAATACAAAAAAACTATTAGTCTAACACTTCACCTTTTTTAAAATAGAATTTTTTTATTTCTATTATTCTTCTTTTAACCTGCACAGAAAGAATAGAATCTTTCATTTCAAATCGATTCATATAATTTTTATAATGCTTATAAGCTATTTTTTTATTTTTATAATAATTTTCAGAAACTGTTGCCAATTGATACAGTGCTTTGTGATTTTTATAGTTTTCTTTTACAGCATTACCGTATGCTTTTATTGCTTGCTTTGGCTTATTTAATTTCTCGTAGGTCCTAGCTAACTTATAATACTCAGAATCTCTTGATTCTTTACCAATGAAAGACGCAAACATATATCCTAAACTTGCCTCTTCATAATTTTTCTGATCAAAAGCAACATCTCCTAAATATCCGTAAATTTTATAATCAGAACGATCTATTCGTTTCGCTTTATTAAAATACTTCTTAGCTTCATCATACTCTTTTAAATTATAAAAACTACGTCCTAACATTTTTTGAGTATATAATTCATTTTGCTCTAATGAATCTATCTTTTGCAATAATTGAATTGCATCACCATACTTTTTTGCTCTATAAAGATTATTAATTTTTAATTTATTTAATTTGATATGGTTAGGATTAATTTGAAGTCCTTTATCAATAAACATTCTAGCAGAATCTTTATACCTTAAAGAAGTATATGATCTCGCTAAAAGCTCTATTGCCTTTAAGTGAGTTTTATCTTTCTTATAAGCTTCTAAAAAACTATTCATTTTCAAATCTCTCTTTTTTAGCATTTTATAAGCAAGCCCTTTGTAATAATAATAATTCGCATTTGAATCATCTTTATTAATAAGCTTTTTAAAAATAGTAATTGCTTTCTTCGGTTTTTTAACTTGTAAATACAGCTTCCCCAATTGATAGCTAATTAATAAATTACCTGTATCTTTGGTAACAATATCTTTGAAAATAATTATTGCTTTATGTAAGTGTTTTCTTTTTTTATACAACTTCCCCAACTTAACTCTAGTCATATAATCATCTTTTATAATCAATGCCTTTTCATAATACATAATTGCTAATTTTGTATTATCAATTGCTTCATAAATAGATGCTGTTTTCTTATGAGACAAGAATGTTTCTGGCATTTTTTTTAATGATATTAATGCCTTTTTATACCTCCCGATATTTATTAAATCATCTATAGATTTAAAAGCCGAAGTTTGCGCTTCGACTTTTATAATTCCAATAATAAAAATAATAATTACAATTTTCTTTTTCATTAAATACAATTTCATAGTTTTATTTTGATTGAAGCCAATAAATTAAATTTAATAAAAACTTATAGTTTTCTGAAGCTTCTTCAGCATTCATTCCAACTTTAAACTGACTTCTTCCTGCTAATTGAGCTGTGAACATAGCTGCTTCTCCAAAAACTGCAACTTTCCCTTTTTTATATTTTATTACAGCACCCTGTGACATATTTGTAGCTTTAAAACGTTTTGTTTTACTAGAAAATCGCCACATCGTATCTGGTAAATACACGATTAATTTTTCATTTGTTTTTAAAATAGACTGTGCTTTATTTGGTATTTTAAATGCTTGCCCTGTAAAAGTTCTAACTCTTTTAATTTTACCATATGGTGATTTATTACTTGTAATCTTATGCTTAGCTAGCATTGAATTTTTCTTAGAAAAGTCAAAAATCCCTCTTCTATCTTTATCTAATAAAAAGCTATTATAAAATTTAAATCCAAAAGCAGCTCCTAATTTTTCACTAGCTCCAGCAAATGGCATGTGATCGGCTATTAAAAATAGTGAACCTCCTTTTGCTACCCATTTTTCTATCACTTTTATTTCTTCATCCGTAAATGCACTTTTAGTAGGTATAACAAAAGGCGGTCTACTTCCAGATGCCAATGCATTTGATATAACTAAAGTTTTAATTTTTTTTAAACTATTATCAGTAAATTTATTAGTAAAACCTTTTACTGTATACCCAGCTCTTCTTAACAATGTTGCAAAAGGTTTAAACCTATTACTCACAGTATGAAAATTATTATGAGCTTCATCTACAAAAATTTCTACTGTATGACTTGCTTTTCTAACAACTGGCAAGTATTTATCATCTGCTACTTGCTGAGAAAAAAACTCTAAGTCCAAATAATAAAAAAATTAAAACTATAGTTTGTTTCATGTTAATAAACCCTAAAAATTATAGGTAAAGTATACCCTACTTTAACTGGTTTATTATTTTTTTCTCCTGGAAGCATCTTTGGTAATTTTTTTACCATACTTATAACATGTTCTTTTAATTTAGGATGTGGAGCTCTTACATTTATATTTGTTATATCTCCATTTTCATCAATCTTAAACACTGTATATATCTTATTTCTACCTGGTTTCATACCTATTTTCTTAGGTAAATTACCATCAAAATTTTCTGCTACAAATTTTTGTATACTTTTATTCAAACAAGCTTTATCTCCTTCTGGACACCCCGGAAAAGTTGGAGCTTTATCTAGTAAATCAATAGGGAGACCGCCTCCTGAAGAAATTCTTTCTTCAACTGTCATTGCTTTTCTGTGCATTCCTACTACCTTTCTACCATTAAAATCATAAAGTTTAAAATAAAAAACATCTTTATCTTTCTTTTTTTCTAAATAGGTTTCTTTAAATTTAAGAAACTCACCTTTTTCATTTTCATCTAATTCTGTTAAGCTTATTTCTTTTCCTAAAGACTCTTCATTAAAAGATATAAAAAAATCTAAATACGTTTCTTTGTTCGTTTCTTGAAATTTTTTCTTTTCTCCAAAATAAATTTTTTGAAGCTGCTTCTTTGTTCCCAAATCTTCCAATTTATTCACACTACATGAAGTATATAATATCATACTTCCTAGTATTGGAATCAACAATAAATACTTTAACTGCTTAATTTTTTTTGATTGTTTTTTCGTCATCATAATAATTCGTTTTTTGATTAATGAATGTTTATAAAATTGATTAATGAATGAAATACTTTCTACTTGAAAAATATCAGAAAGTAAATTATTTATATAGTTATCTTTTGCTACTGATTTACTTACAACAGCATCTGATATATATTCATGTACTAATGAAACCCTATGTTGATACACATATATCATTGGATTAAACCACATGACTACTCTCAAAAATTCAAAAAGTAACAAATCAATCGTATGTTTTTGTTTACTATGAACTAGTTCATGTTGAATAATTTTTTCTTGTTTATCTGAAGAAATTTCTTTTCCTAAAAAAATATAATTAAAGAATGAAAATGCTTTAGAGTTTTTAGGTAACATAATTAAGCTATACCCTTCTTTCTTTATTATTTCATTTTTTATAATTAAACGAATAACCCTACTTAATTTGTAAACAAATACAATAAAAAAAAGTAAACACCCAACAATGAACAAAACATCTAAATAGTTAATAGATTGATACCATGTTGATTTTTCAATTACTTTTTGTGGTGACAAAACAACCTCAGGCAACAAAATTGTGTACTCTAGTGATACCGCTTTTTGAAATGATGGTAACTTTACAAATGGAAGTACAAATGATAAAAGTGCAGTACTAATTAAATACACTCTGTTCTTAGTAAAAAAAGTTTCTTTACTTAAAAAGAAATCATACACTGCAACAAACAATGCTTGAAATAAAACTACTTGAATTATATAATTTATCATGACTACTTATTTTTAAAAATTTGGTAATGAAATTTTTCCACATTGTGCAAAATCATCACTCTTTTTAATTGATACTTTAACTTCCTTTGCAAACTCTTTAATCAACTTTTTATACTTCTGGGTATTTATTTCAGAAACAGAATCATAAATTCTAAATGCATACACCTTTATACCACCATCCTTATTAAAATAAATTTTATTAAAAAGTTTTATATTCTTTTTCTTCACTCCCCAATTAAAATTATTCTTTACCAGAAACTTATATAAGTTGTTATGTAATTCTGACCAAGACTTATATACTTTGCCTATACTATCTTTACTAATAGAAGGATTTAATAAATTTTGATGACTCTCATCTAGCTTTAGTTTTAGAAAATTAATTTTTTCTTTTTCCGTTTGATCTTTTAAATTAAACACTAAAACTTCTGTATCTTTTTTATCCTTTTTAGTGTTACAACCAAAAACTAAAAACATAAAAAACAAAACAATGATTACCTTACTTCTCATTTTTTTTATTCTTATCAACTTCTTTCAGAATATTTTCTAATTCAGTTATGTCCATTTTATTTTCTTTCATAAAAAAAGAAACCATACTTTTAAATGACCCGCCAAAATATCCATTCATTAATTTATGAAGACTTTGATTACTATACGATGATTTTTCAATTATTGGATAGTATACGTACCCTCTTCCTTTTGGTTTATGACCTACAAACTCTTTAGTTTCTAAAATTCTTATAATTGTTGATACTGTATTATATGCAGGTTTAGGCATGGGTAACTCTGCAATTACCTCCTTTACCGATGCTTCATTTAATTCCCATAACACTTGCATTATCTGCTCTTCTGCTTTTGTTAACTGTTTACTCATTTTATCTCTTCTTGAAATGTTATTGTTTTATTTGTTTTAGATACAATTACAAAACTATATTCACCTTTAGGCAAATTTAAAACTGTTGAATTTTGCTTTTTATGTACTTCTTTTATTTTTACTGGTACTGCTTTTGTTAAGTCATCCTTTGTTTCAAAAACTAAAATCATCAAAGGGTATTCCACTTTTAATCTTTCTAATTCTAAAGTATACATTACTTCATCTTTTTCCACTATCATTCCTTTATCTGTTTTTATTGATGAATGAAAAACTGCTATATCTGCCCACGCATTAGACCTTTTATATTTAAAAAAACTTCCATTTTTGTCTTTTAACACTGAAGGTTTTTTAACATTAAACACTTTTAGCAGTGGAGAATTTAATTTTTTGTCGCCTCTTTCAGAATATTTCGTTTGATGTATAGTTAAAGGGTTTATACCTGTATATTCTTTTAATCTTCCCGCCATGCTTTTACCCCACCTTCTATGACTCCCCTCTAATACATGATCAAAGCCACAGTGTATTAGAAATTTATCATTAGGAAACTTTTCTAATTCTTTCTGTATATTTTTAGCCTGCTCTATTTCTCTCTCTTTATTATTAACTCCGATTGTTTGCTCATAAGGGAACACGTTATATCCTATTTTTATAGCTGTTCTTATTAACTGAGAAAAATTAGGGTCATTTGTATAGTATCCACTTGTTTTAATAGGGTACCCTCTAGTATTTAACATCAAATCTTTATCCTTACCATTCGCTAAAGCTTCTAAACCTAAATGCTTATACCCTTTAGCATACAATTCTTCAAGTAATGATTTTGTAAACAACCTATGATATGAGTTATGATGCCCTTCATTTATTATCACCAATCGTGTATTTTCAGATTCATTTATTATCTCATCTTTAGCATTATGAACAGTAAAATTACTCCTTAAAGAATCTGCTTTTCGCGATGAATATAAAACCTCCCTTCCTTTAAATGCTTTATCCCATTCTTTTAAAGCGTTTAAATAATTGCCTTTCAACATAAATTCATTAGCCGATAGTTGATACTTCCAAGCTACCGTATCATTTTCTAACTTCTCTAAAATCTCAAAATCAAACTTGTATTTATTTTTAAACGATATAAGCTCTTTTACATTTCTAACTTTCTCTTTAGAGCAACTACATAAAACCATTCCTATAAAAAAAATCACTACTAGCTTTTTCATATACATTTTATTAAAAAACTCAAACATAGTTAGTCTGAAATTAATCTTATTCCTTTAACTTTAAACATTTACTGATACAAATATAACTAAAAAATTAGTTTAAACTAATTTTTTAGTTGTAAAATTGTAACAAAACATCCTTTCCATCGTCTTAACACTAGAAACTTATAGTTTTTTAAAAAAAATTGAAACTAAATTATGGATACTTTTTTGTTATTACTTGGCTTATTATTTGTTTTCTTAGGAATAATAGGATCTTTTTTACCTATTCTACCGGGACCTATCACAGGCTGGACAGGTTTGTTATTACTTCATCTAACTAATGCAGTACCTATGGATAAAACATTTCTAACAATTACATTCATAATAGCTTTAGCAATATTTATTTTAGATTATTTCATACCAGCAATGGGAACCAAAAAATTTGGAGGAACAAAATATGGAGTCTACGGTACTACTATTGGTTTAATTATAGGATTATTTTCTCCTATTCCTTTTGGAATATTAATAGGAGCTTTTACTGGAGCCTTGATTGGAGAGTTATTATACGATAGTAAAGATGTTAACAGAGCCCTAAAAGCTTCTTTTGGTGCTTTTCTAGGTTTTTTAGCTTCCGTCACTATTAAATTCTCTGTTGCAGTAATCTATTTTGTACTTTTTATTATACAATTTTGGGAGTATAAAGGTGGCTTTTGGAGCTAAATTTAGCACAAAAAAAAAGCAACCCATCTCAGGGAAGCTTTCCATTGGTAACAAAACCATGGTGCATTTAAGCACCTTAACAACACAACTAAACGCTGCCCTTAAAAAAAGACAGCCTGCAAATATACGAACTTTATTTAAACACACAAGTAAAAAATATTTTTTTTTACTAAAAGTCAGTTTATCTTACATTGGTTTATTTTGTAATTGATTGTATCTTTGCCCTTTTAAATATAAGAAACACTTAAAAACAAAGTAATGCAATTATCAGAACAAGAAGTTGTACGTAGAGAAAAATTAGGCAGGTTACGTGAATTAGGAATCAATCCTTATCCAGCGGATTTATTCCCAGTAAATCACAATTCCAAACAGATTAAAGCTGATTTTTCTGAAGAAAAACAGGTGATTGTTGCTGGTAGACTAATGGCTATAAATGTACAAGGAAAAGCTTCTTTTGCTCAGTTACAAGATGCTGAAGGTCGTGTTCAAGTGTATTTTAACAGAGACGAAATTTGTCCTGGTGAAGACAAAACTTTATATAACGATGTTTTCAAAAAATTATTAGATTTAGGAGATTTTGTTGGAATTGAAGGAGAATTATTTAAAACAAAAGTAGGAGAGATTACTGTTCGAGTTAAAAACTTTAAGTTACTAAGTAAATCATTAAAACCTTTACCTATTCCAAAAGAAAAAGACGGAGTAGTATATGATGCTTTTACTGATCCTGAAATGCGTTATCGTCAACGTTATGCAGATTTGGTAGTAAACTCACATGTAAAAGAAGTTTTTGTTAAGCGTACAAAATTGTTTACTGCTATGCGTAACTTCTTTAATGAAGCTGGTTATTTTGAAGTTGAAACTCCTGTTTTACAACCAATTCCTGGAGGTGCTGCAGCAAGGCCTTTCATTACACATCATAATGCATTAGATGTTCCGTTATATATGCGTATTGCTAATGAACTTTATTTAAAACGTTTAATCGTTGGTGGTTTTGATGGTGTATATGAGTTTTCTAAAAACTTCCGTAATGAAGGAATGGATAGAACTCACAATCCTGAATTTACTGCCATGGAAATCTATGTAGCTTATAAAGATTACAATTGGATGATGGAATTTACTGAGAAGTTATTAGAATATTGTGCAATTGCAGTAAACGGAACAACTGAAGCTACCTTTGGTGAGCACAAAGTTGACTTTAAAGCTCCTTATGCTCGTGTTACCATGGCTGACTCTATCAAACATTTTACTGGTTTTGATATCACTAACAAAACTGAAGATGAAATAAGAACTGCAGCTAAAGGCATGGGTATTGAAGTTGATGACACCATGGGTAAAGGAAAATTAATTGATGAAATTTTCGGAGAAAAATGTGAAGGAAATTACATTCAACCAACTTACATTACTGATTATCCAAAAGAAATGTCTCCTCTTTGTAAAGAGCATAGAGAAAACCCAGAATTAACTGAGCGTTTTGAATTAATGGTTTGTGGTAAAGAAATTGCCAATGCATATTCAGAATTAAATGACCCTATAGATCAACGTGAGCGTTTTGAACATCAATTAAAGCTAGCTCAAAAAGGAGATGATGAAGCTACTGAGTTTATTGATGAAGATTTTTTACGTGCTTTAGAATATGGTATGCCTCCAACATCTGGTTTAGGTATTGGTATGGATAGATTAATAATGTTCTTAACTAACAATCAATCTATACAAGAAGTATTATTTTTCCCTCAAATGAGACCAGAAAAGAAAGCTCCTTCTATAGAGTTGAACGATGAAGAAAAAACAGTTTTAGCAATCATTGAAAAAGTAGAAAAAATTGATTTAAATGAGCTAAAAACTCAATCAGGTTTATCTAATAAAAAGTGGGATAAAACTATAAAAGGATTAACTAAAAATAAATTAGCCAAAGTTGAAAAAACTGATGAAGGCTTGTTTGTTGAAGCTTTATAAGCTAATTAACATATATAAAAGAGCAATCAAATTAGTTTGATTGCTCTTTTTAATTAAAAAAAGGTTTTTTAAAAGTTGGTGAAGAGGTTTGTATTCAATAGTTTTGAATAATGAAGCATTCAAATTCTCTTTGGCAAATTGCTCTTCAAAAATTTAAAAAAAACAAAACAGGTGTTTTTAGCTTCTGGTATATTGTTTTATGTGGTTTTATAGCTATTTTTTGTTACTTACTTGCTCCAGACAATAGTAATGCTGCAAATCATATGCATTTGGAAATTCATTCTAAATCTCCAGGTTTTTCAGTTCAAATACTTACCATTCCTTCAAAAAAAGAGAAAGAACAATCTTGGTTTTCCGTTTTTATGGATGGTAAACAAACTACCTCTACTGAAATCCCAATAAAATCTTTTGAAATTAAAAGTAATCAACTTGAAATTATTAATTATTCTGATAGTTTACTTAAAAAGTATCCTTTATCTCTTTTTAATAATCAACCAAGAAAATTTATTCAACAAAAAACTTTTTGGTTTGGTACAGATAAATATGGAAGAGATTTATTAAGTAGACTTTTAATTGGCGCTAGAATTTCTTTTTTTATTGGTTTTATTGCTGTTTTTATTTCTCTAATAATTGGAATTCCTATAGGTGCAATTGCCGGTTATTTTGGAGGAAAAATTGACACTTTTATCATGTGGTTTATTAACATTACTTGGTCAATTCCAACTTTACTACTTGTTATAGCTATCACTTTAGCTTTAGGTAAAGGTTTTTGGCAAGTTTTTATTGCTGTTGGTTTAACAATGTGGGTTGAAGTTGCTCGTGTTGTTAGAGGCCAAGTTATTACTACTAAGCAACAACAATATGTAGAGGCAGCTAAAGCTCTTGGTTTTTCTGATTTTAGAATTATTTTTAAACATATTTTACCGAATATTTTAGCTCCTATAATTGTGATTTCTGCGGCGAATTTTGCTGCAGCTATTTTAATTGAAAGTGGATTAAGTTTTTTAGGTATTGGAGCGCAACCACCAACTCCTTCATGGGGAGCGATGATTAAAAACCACTATAATTATATTATTTTAGGAAAACCATATTTAGCTATCATTCCTGGCTTAGCAATTATGAGTTTAGTTATGGCTTTTATGCTAATAGGTAATACACTTCGTGATGCTTTAGATGTAAAAACATAAACATTATTTTTAAATCAACCTAATTCAAAAATACAGAAAACTGCTAACAAAATATAGTTAGCAGTTAGGTTTGATAAACAAATGGGAATTTGTTTACAGTTTAAATAATTTTCTAAAAAAAGAAACAATAATTATTTATACATTTATCAGTAATATCACCAGTTGCAAGAAAACAGTCACGATCACTATAACATCTAGGGCGACCTCCTCCTTGAATTGATTTTTGTGCTGATTTACTTAATTGTTTACTTCCTTTGAAATTTAAAATACTTTTTTTCATAATTATAAAATTTAGTGAATATTAATATATTCGGTTAGGTTACTGAGTTTACTTTTTTACTATTATTCTTTTTGATATTTTATTCTGCTTATGATACATAACCACTTGATATAATCCTGTACTCCAATTTTTCAAGTTAACTTCTTTTTTAAATTTTTTGTTATCTGTTGCTATCACACATTCAAAAACATTTCTACCATAAAGATTAAATATTTTAATTTTCACACTTCCTTTACTGGGTACTTGCCCTTTTATTTTTAAAATTTCTGAAACTGGGTTTGGTGATACTTTTAAGTTTATTTTAATTTTATTCTTTTTCTTTTTTCTTGTTATTTTTCTAACATTACCTGTGCTTTTATATTCTGATATATATAATTCTTTACCAGATTTACTAGCTATAATTCCTGCTGGATACGTAAATGTAGCCTTTGAAATATTTCCATCTGTATTTCCTTGAATACTGCCTGCATACACTTTAACATCATCTATTTTTCTAGGGTTCACTTTGTATATCTTATGCTCTCCATATACAGTTGCATAAATGTTTCCCTTTGCATACGTTATAAATCCTAAATAAGGAAAATCCGTACCTGAATCTGGAACTGTAGCTACATATTCCAATTCACCATAACAATTTAAGCTATGAATTTCTCTCCCTTCATAATTTCCTACAAAAAGTTTCCCAGATTTACTATATGCTAAACCAACTGGATATAACAAAGGCGCTCCCTTATGTAAAACTATTACTGTTCCATCTTGAGACAACTTATTAACACTGCTATCTGCTGAATTTGTAAAAATCATATTATCACTACGAAATTCTTTAATTAATCCAGATGGATACCCACCTACTTCATAGGTTTTTAATAGATTTCCATTACTATCATATTTATGAATTGCTCCTCCTAAAAATTCAACTACAAAAAGATTATCATTAGAATCGAATGCCAATCCATTAGGTGCTTTTAAGTCAATTACAAAAGCACTAACCTCTCCAGTTGGAGTAACTTTATATACAGTATTACCTGCGTAATTACCAAAATTAGAACCATACAAGTTACCTTTAGAGTCTAGAGCCAAAGCATCATCAATATCTACAGTTGGTGAATTCAGTATTGTTGTAACCTTGTGTTTATGTTGAGCATACCCAAATGTGGATATCATTGTAAATAATAGAATGTAAAAAAACCTCATCTTTAAGAATAGTTTAAAAATTAATACTTAGTTTGAACTTCAATATTGAATTATTCAAAGCTATTCAGATTGGTTTAGAATATAAAAAAGAGTTTCTTACAATTTATAAATTGTAAGATGTATTACACCTTAATTTTGTTCAATTCTCTTTTTTATATAATAGGAGGGTGTTAAGCCTGTATGTTTTTTAAAAGCTCTGTAAAATGCATTAACAGAGGTGAATCCGGCAATATCCGCCAAGTGCTCAATAGTTAATTTTCTGTATTCCGAAGTTGACTCTAATTTTTTAAGGATAAATGAAATTCTAAGATCATTAATAAAATTAGTAAAGGTTTTTTTATAATTTTCATTAATAATTTTAGAAAGATAAGATGTATTTGTATTAATTAATTTAGAAACTTTAGTTAATGTAGCATCTTTTTTTAGATAAAATTCATCAGTTATTAAATCTAAGATTTGATTTTTAATTTCGTTTTTTTTCTCTCCCTCAACGAATACTTCTTTCTTCTTTTTTTTATTATTAACATTTATAATTTTTACTAACTCTCTATTTTTAACATACAATAAATGCTTTTTCTTCTCTTCTCTCTTATAATAATAAATAACGATACTTATAAGTATTACAAATGATATTAATAGTATTCCAAAAATTAAAATTTTGGCTTCTTGTTTTTTTATCACAAGCTCTTTATTTTCATTGCTTGTATTCAATAATTCTATTTTTAATTCTTTTTTTTCAGATTCATATTTTTCTGTTATCTCAAAAATTTCCTGTTTTATTTTTAATCCATCTAATGAATCTTTTAATTTTAAATAAATAGCATTTTGATGAAGTGCCTTTTTATATTTTTTTGTTTCAGTATATAACTCTCTTAAATTTTGATGAACCTCTACGCTTTCATCAAGAGTTGTATAATTTAATGCCACTTCAAAAAAATGTATTGCTTTACTATATTCTTTTTTTAACCAATACCCTTTTCCTAAATTATCATTCAACCAATTCAATCGACAATAAGTATTATTTTCTAATCCTTTTTTAGCAAAATAAACAGCACTATCACCCTTACCCATTTTAATGTAATATTTACTTAAATCTGAATAATAAGTAGGTAACATTAATTGCCATTTATTTATAGATGCAAATTGTGTTGCTTTAGTTATATACTTTAATGCTTGTGGTATATTTTCTTCTTTTTCATATAGGTTAGATATCATAAACAATAAAAGACTTTTACTGTTAGGGCTTGGTGCAAACTTGAATGCTTTTTTGTAGTACTTTTTTGCTTTTTTTAAATTATTTAACTTTTTATGAATATACCCTATGTTATTATATCCTTTATACAAACTAGCACTATCTTTTTTAGATTTAACAACTCCATTTTCTTTTACTATATCCTCTATTTCAATATAACTAGTTATTGCTTTTTTATAATTTTTTTCATAGATACAAATCTCACCATATAACAATTTAAGTTTTACCATAAGGGTATCGTTTACTTTATTAGCAATAAGATTTTCTAATTCACTCTTTGCTTCTTCTGTTTTTGCTTCCCAGTACAATAGCCTAGACTTATATATATTTACGTAAGCTATCAACTCCTTTTTTTTAGATCTGACAGCAAATAAACTAGCTTTTTTTAAATGTATTTTGGCACTATCAAAATCTTTATTAAATCCATATTCATAAACTTTATTAAGATGATTATATGTTTTCACTATATCATCTTCAATATTCGTTTGAATTAGAAGCATAAGCAAAACACATAGAGAAATGTTTTTAATGAATAGCATATTTTTTAAGCTTTTAAGTATTTAATTTTATCTAATAAGTACCTTTGCTGAAAACAATTCGTTTTTAACAAATTTCCAATTTACAATATTTTAATATGAGTTTTACCGTAAATTTCACTACTAGATGGGCTGATTTTGATGCCAATATACACATGCGTCATACTGCTTATAATGATTATGCAGCAGAAGTTAGGCTTCGTTTTTTTAAAGAACATAACATTACCATACAAGATTTTACTAAAGAAAAAATAGGTCCTATTTTATTTGAAGAAAACACTAAGTTTTTAAAAGAGATACACATGGGAGAAGATATTTCAGTAAATTTAAAAGTGACTGGATTGTCTAATAAAGGAGAACGATGGAAAATTCAGCATGAAGTTTTTAATGGTCATGGTAAATTATCAGCAATAATTACAGTTTATGGTGCTTGGTTAGATTTGGCAAAACGAAAATTATCAACTCCACCTATTAAGTTCCAAGAAATTTTTAATGAAGTAGAAAAAACAACTGATTTTCAAGAAATTTTACTGAAACAATAATGAGTAATTCTCGAAAAATAAAGCTAATTGCTACCATAATTATACTTTCTATTGGTTTATGGACACAATGGTCAGAAAAAAAAGAAAATGATTCAAATGAGAATAGTGAAGTAGATTATAAAGCTTCAAAAGCTTTTAACTATTTACCAACCTCAACAACAGGGGCTATTATTAGACATAACGGGTACCAGTTATCTTATAATGAAAAACACGAGCAAGCTGAATGGGTAGCATATTCATTAAGTAAAAGTGACATTATCTACACCAAACACAAACGTCCTTTTTTTATAAGTGACCCAAAAGTAAAAACAAAATCTGCAGATTGGAGAAGTTACAAAAAATCTGGCTATGATAAAGGTCATTTATGCCCAGCCGGTGACAAACGTTTTTCTAAAAAAGCACATGATGAAACTTTTTACACCTCAAACATTTCTCCTCAAAAGCATGATTTTAATGCTGGAATTTGGAATAAACTAGAACAAAAAACACGTTATTGGGCTAAAAAGTACAATCATTTATATGTGGTTACTGGTGGTGTTTTAAAACCTAACTTAAAAACCATAGGTAAAAATAAAGTTAGCGTTCCTAAACAATTTTATAAAATATTATTAGACTATACAAAACCAGAAATTAAAGCGATTGCTTTCTTAGTACCTCATCAAAAAAGTAATAAACCTTTATATAGTTTTGTTGTTTCAATTGATGAGATTGAAAAGATTACTGGTATAGATTTTTTTTCTAACCTGCCGAATTCAATAGAAACAAAATTAGAAGCTTCTACTAATTACAAAAACTGGAGTTTTAGATAAAATAAAAAAACCGAGCAAATTGCTCGGTTTTAATTTTTTAAAAGTAAGTTATTACTATAATCCTGCTTTTTTCCAAGACCATCCAGAAACATCTACTTTAGTTCCTTTATTATATTTTTCTGAAGTTGAAGCATCTTTACCATCAATTTTAACGTTTGATAAAGCTCCACCATCTTTCATATCTATTTCTTTAGTATAACCTTCTAAATAAAGATTCGTTATCGTTGCTCCTGATTGTTTTTTAAATTGTAAAGCAGTACCTCCAACAGATGAAATAGCCGTTACATTTTCAAAATTAGGATTGTTATTAAGTTTATCTCCTTCAAAAGCTGTTGAGAAACCTGATTTAGTATGAGACATGTATGTGTTTGTTACTTTTCCATTCCATCCTTCAGTCCAATCTACAGAATCATCTTCATTGTTTTCTAAATAAATATTTTTAACAGAAACTGTACCTCCGAAAAACTCAATTCCATCGTCAGCTCCATTAATTATTGATACATTTTCTATTTTAGTACCTGAACCTACAGCATATAAAGAAATACCATTATACTGAGAATCTAAATTGATTTGAGCTCCAGTTCCTTTAATTACTAAATACTCGATAGATCCAGAGTTATCATTATCTGTAGTACCTCCATATTTGAAACCTCCAACTTCAGCAGTTACATCAGTACCAGCAGTTGTAGTTGCTTTTCCACAAATTGTTAATCCTCCCCAATCTCCAGGCTTTTCTGCTGCAGATGACATTACTACTGGCTTAGCAGCAGTACCATTAATATTTATTTTTCCACCTTTTAAAACAGCTATATAAACATCTGTTCCTTTAGGATCAACAACAATTTTCGTTCCTGCTTCAATATTTAAAGTAGCTCCATCTTTTACAATGTAAGATCCTTTTAAATTATACGTTTTATCAGAAGTTAATGTTACAGTACCTGAAACTTCACCTTGTAAAGGAGTAACGCTAGTAGCTACACCTGTAATAAAACTCCATCCAGAAATATCAACTTTAGTTCCAGTATTATAGTTTGCTGATGTAGTTGCAGCAGAGCCATCAATAATTACATTTGCTAAAGGTCCGTTATCTTTCATGTCTATTTGCTTAGTATAACCATCAAGATATAAATTAGTAATAGTAGCTCCTGAAGTTTTCTTAAACTGTAATGCAGTACCTCCAACAATAGAAGAAGCTGTTAAGTTTATTAACTTAGGGTTCTTATTATCTTTATCTGCTTCTACAACAGTAGAGAATCCTTTTTTAGTATTTAAAACATACGAATTCTCAACAGTCCCATTCCAACCTTCAGTCCAGTCAATGGCATCATCTTCTAAATTTTCCAAGTAAATATTCTTTGCAGAAACTGTTCCTCCAAAAAACTCTATTCCATCATCTGCTCCATTAAAAACAGCTATATTTTCTATAACAGTACCAGAACCAACAGCATATAAAGAAACTCCATTATATTGAGAATCTAAATTAATTTGAGCACCAGTTCCTTTAATTACTAAGTTTTTAATTACTCCTGAATTATCATTATCAGTTGTACCTCCGTATTTAAAACCTCCAACTTCAGCAGTTACATCAACACCAGCAGTTGTAGTTGCTTTACCACAAATTGTTAGTCCTCCCCAATCTCCAGGGTTTCCATCAGTTGAAGTCATAACAACTGGACTAGAATTTGTTCCGTTTATGTTAATTTTTCCTCCTTTTAAAACAGCTAAATAAACATCTGTTCCTTTTTTTTCTGCTATAATACTTGTTCCTGCAGGAATAGTTAATGATGCTCCTTCAGCAATAATAAACGATCCTGTTAAGTTATATGAGTTACCTGTTAAAGTATAGCTCTCTTTTAATGTACCATTCATTTCACCTGCTTTTAACTTAGCAACAACATCAGATACCTGAGGTGGAATTACATCTGGATCATCACTTCCACAACTTGTGAAAGTTAAAGCAGCAATTGATAATGCTGATATACTTAAAATTTTAACTAAAGATTTTTTCATTTTGTTTGTATTTGTAGGTTTGTTTTTTTTCTTCACAAAGAAATCAACCTTATCTTTTATTTGATTTAACAGAATATTAATTATTCGTTATGAAAATCTGCTAACTTTAATTTTAAGTTAACTGACTAAAATTTATAGCTTAAACTAAATGATACGTTTCTACCTTTTTTATAAAGACTAACTGTTTCATTAGTTTCAATTCCTGTATTTAAGTTTCTAACTAATTGAGTTTGTTCAATTTTAGGATCTAGCAAGTTTCTACCAACTAATTTAATAGCTAAGTTCTTTGTTAACTTTTTACTTAACACTAAATCAAGTGTAAAAAATCCTTTCTCTATAATCTCATCATTATATATAGTAGCTCTTTCAGCAAAATCTTCAGGCACACCTAATGCGAAAATTTTATCTGATGAATAATTACCTGTTAACGTAGCTATAAATTCATTCTCTTTTCTATTATTATAACTTAAAGATCCATTAAGGATTAAATCAGAAGCTCCTTGAAGATCAGACTTTACTTTATCTTTATATTGGAAATTTGGTAAAAGATCTTGGTTAAACCACATTTTAGTAATATTACCAGTAGCACTTAATATACTTTTATCATCTTCATTGTTAATGATATTCATTTTACCTTCTAATTCAACACCATAAATATCTGCTTTTTCACCTGTATTAAAATAACTGAAGTATCCTGAAGAACCTCTTGTCATTACTAAGTTTATTGGGTTTTTAATTTGTTTATGGAAAGCTGTAGCTGAAATTAACTCTGACCTAGATGGAAATAATTCCCATTTTAAATCTAAATTATACACATCTGATTTTTCAAGATTCTCATTTCCTAAAATAACACGACCTGAAGGAGATACATATCCAAATGGAGCTAACTCTTTAAATTCTGGTAAAGTTTGTGTGATACTAGAAGCAAATCGAATAAAGTTTTTTTCGTCTAACTCATATTTTAAATTTACACTAGGAAATAAACTAGAGTATACTTTATTTGCACTACCATATCTATTAACACCCTCTGGACTAATATAGTTACCTACATTCCATACTACATCAATTTCATCTCTTTCAAATCTTAATCCGATATTACCAGATAATTTATTATCAAATTTAAAATCAAAATTTGTGTAACCTGCTAAAGCTAAAAACTCACCTTTATAAGCATCTGGTAATTGTTCTCTCAAAGTTAATCCTGCACTTTCTCCTAATTGAAGTATTGATGATAATTCATCTATAGAAGCAGCTCTTACACCTCTTGCTCTAAAACCTTTAAAAGAAGATCTAAAACTTCTTTCTTTTTTACGAAAATTTAAACCATAGTTTAACTTATACGGCTTTGCTTCGTCTTCTTTTGCAAAACCTAAAGCCCACTTGTTTTCAATAAAAGCATTATACTCTTTATCTTCAATTTTTTGACTTGTTTTTCTTTGTTGATAATCTCCAACACTAGCAAACTCTATTAAAGAACTGTTATCAACATCTAAAATATTTACTTCATTTCTAATTCTGTTTGGCTCTTCAGCTAATACAAAATTATAACCAGTTGCCCAGTTTAAAGTATTGTTTTCATTCCACTTATGCTCACCCATTAATTGGTTAACAAACATAGTAGTTTGTTTAAAGTTTTGATCTCTAACAAAAGCTCCATTTTCTTGTGGATCTTGATCAAAAACATATCCTTTTCCACTTCTACCTTGCTCATATAAGTTATCTACCCCTTTGTTTACAAAAAGAGTATTATACTTTAATTTATTATTATCGTTTAATTTTACAGCAACTCTAATATACCCAGTACTGTTTGTTCTTGCCATAAAGTTTTCTACATCACCTCCACTTTCAGAAAAAGATGTATTTAAAACATTTGCTCTAAAACTTCTAAACAAACCACTTCTATATTCATTTGATTTAGAATGAGAAGCTGAAGCTAAAACTCTCCATTTCTTTCCAAATAACTCAAACTTCTTAGCTCCTGACAAAGAAAAACTATAGTTAATAGGTGTACTAGCCTCTTTAGTATCCCATCCTTGTAAAGTTAATTGATTTAATAAAGCGTATTTCTTTTTGTGAAATCCAAAAGTAACATCATCACTAATAACAGTTCTTCTAAAATTATCAACATCTAAAGCATTTGTATTTGCTCCACCGCTTAAACTTAATGAAAATCCATTTTTAGAAAATTCTTTAGTAACAACATTTACATTACCTGAAGCTTGATCTGTATAACTTGATGTATTGTATGTTTTACTAATTTCAACATTACTAATTACATTAGTTGAAAATAATCCTAAATCAATATTCTTATTAGCAATATCATCAGATGGAACTGGTAAACCATTCATTGTAGTAGATAAATACCTATCTCCTAAACCACGAATATATATATTACCTGTTCCCTCACTTTTAGTTACCCCTGAAATTTTAGTAGTAGCTGTAGCTGCATCAGAAACTCCTCTTTTAGCTAATTCTAATGCTCCAATACTTTCTTTAATTACTGTAGCTTTCTTTTGTTTTAAAAGTAAAGCACTTTCTTTCTCTTTACTAACTGTTGCATTTATAATTACATTATCTAAAGCAACTCCTTCGTTTGGACCAAGTTCTTGATTAACTACAATAGTTTGATTAGCCTTAACAACAATTGCTTTTTCTACAGTTTCATATCCTACAAAACTAAAAACAAGAATTTTATTTCCTGCTGGTACGCTAATAGAATACTTCCCATCAATATCTGTTGTCCCCCCAATTGATGTACCTTTAATATATACACTAGCAAAAGGTAAAGGCTCACCGTTCATTTCTTTATCTGTAACGGTTCCTGATACAGTTCCTTTGCTTTGTGAAAAGGCTAAATTACATAAGCTTAAAAAAGCTACAAACAATAATTTTTTCATTCTAACTTTAAATTCTGTTTATTTATCCTGCAAAAGTGGAGCAATCTTGTAAAGCTAATGTTACCTGTAAATTATTGTTGTATTATTAGAATGTTTATTTAATGTTAACACAACAGTGTAATGTTACGAATGCATTAATTTTATATCACTAAAAAAGAAAGCTCATTTTTAAGGCTTTCTTTTTTTACAATTTTCTTACTTTATAAATGACTTTAAGCATTTTGAAATACTTAGTTTAGTGTAGAACTTGAGGTGTATTTAATTTTTTAAAAATTTCAACATTTTCTTGGTAGATAAATATTCAAAATGTCGTTTTGTAATTTTAAATGTTTTATTTAAAATTACTGTTGCTGGTAATGAAAAAGTTTTGTTTTTTCTAGATGCCAGTAATAATGGGATTTGATGTATTGGCTGCCTATTCTTTCCTACCTCTTCATTAATATACTCTGCTCTTTCAAACGTTATATTTTTTTTGGATTCAGCATCCATTTTAACAGCATAATATTCTGAATTTAAAAGAGCAATTACTTCTGGGTTTTTAAAAGCAACTTTGTTCATTTTTTTACAGTAGGCACACCAATTTGTATAAAATGAAATGAATACTTTTTTGGGTTTAACTGCCAAAGAATCATCTAACTGTTCAAAAGAAATCCAATTAATATTCTGCTTTTGCTGCGCGATAGCTGTAAAAGCAAAACATCCAAAGAAAAAAAGAAATAATATGTTCTTTTTAAAAAGTTTCATCTAATGAAATTTACCAAATTTTATACCAATAAAAAATGTTCTTGGCGCACTCGGACCGTAAATATAATCCGAATCTCTTGTTGCTCCAGTATCAAAATCATCCTGATAAGCATTAAACATGTTTTTTACACCCGCAGAAATGGTGGTCATAAAATTATCATTGAAATCAATATGAGATTCTAACTTTAAATTCAAATCAAAGAAATCTGTTACTTCGTTTAATTGTAAGAATCCCGTATCACTAATCACCCTTGGAACTGTCATCCCACCAGTATATGTTCCTGTAAGGTCGACATTAAATTTTTCGCTTGGAATCCATGCGGTGTTTAAGTATCCATAAAAATTTGGGTTTCTTACAAACTCATTAACGGTAATATCAGGCTCTCCTGAAACTCCATTAGTTTCAAATAAAACCTGAGGGTCGTCATATTTAGATTCTTGTAAAGTTCCTCCTAGCTGAAATTGCCACTTAGGATTTGGAGAAATTCCAAATTCAAAATTGACTCCATAAACTTTAGCTCCTGAACCATTCCTTACTTCTTCTACTATAGAACCATTTGGTAATGTAGAACCAGTACTTACCAATGTAAAAGGATTTTTTAATGTTGTATAAAAACCTTCTAACAAGAAATCCAATTGTAATAGATTAATGTTTTTAGAAAAATTTAAAGAACCAGTATAAGCATTGGAAAACTCAGTTTTTAAATCATCAGAAAGAATTACAAATTGAGGCTCCCCACCTACACTAGAGATATGAACATCTTCATTAAATGCTTGTGGCGCTCTAAAACCTCTTGCGTAACCACCTCTAAATTTTAGCGCATCAGTAAATTGATATGAAATGGTTAATCTTGGTGAAAAAGTTGTTTGACTCACATCAATATTTCTTGCAATAGTACCAATGGTATAATTTCCATCTATATTTACATTATCCAAACGAGCACCAATCAGAGCTGTAAATTTTTCCGACGCTTTCCACTCATATTGCCCATAAACACCAAACGATTTTACAGATTGATCTACCAAGCGATTGTAACCTACTATTTCATCTTTGGTAGAGGTAAAATTGTATTCTGCCCCTACAGTTAAAACATCTTTACTTTTAAGTGATTTTGTAAATTGTAAACCATTAACCCAAGCTAAATCTTTGGTAGTTCCAAAAGCATTGTTTGCTAAAATACTGTCTTGTTTAGTTATTCCACCACCAAGACCACCATAATAACTGCCTCTATCGGTGTTAGACATAGAAGTGTAAATTTGAAATTTACCAGAATTATCTTTAGTATACACTTCATAATCTATACCACCAATAAAAGTATCATGATCTAATTCTTCAGTAATATCTGTAAATTGAGGAGCAAGATTTAACTTATTCCCACCACGTCTGTATTCTTTAATAGAATTCAAATTCATAGAAATTCTACTTTTTTCAGTTGGTTTTACAAAGGCTTTAGCTCCTACAGTTGTATTTTTTAACTTTACTAATTCTGTAAAACCATCACCGTTTACATCAAGACTTTCACGATTTCTGTTCATTCCAAATAATGAGATACCACTATTCAAATCGTCAGCAACTACAGAAGTATTAAATGTTAATGTTCTATCGAGTGCTTTACCATCAATGAAGGCAAAATTAGATCCAATTTCCCAGGTGTTTAAAACAGGATCTTTAGTAATAACGTTTACCGTTCCCGCTATAGCACTAGAACCGTATAAAGCAGAACCTCCACTTCTAACAACTTCAATTCGTTCAATAATATTAGTTGGTATTTGCTCTAAACCATATACACCTATTAGTGATGTAAAAACAGGTCTACTATTCAATAAAACTTGTGTGTAGCCACCATCTAACCCATTTAAACGAACCTGTGTAAAACCACAGTTTTGACAGTTAGTTTCAACTCGAACACCAGGTGCATAATTTAAACCGTCTGCCATTGAAGCAGATTGAGTTGCAGTTAGTAAACGAGGTTTTATTGTTGAAACAACAACAGGAGTTTCTTTACGTTCTACTCTGTTTCTTGTAGCACTAATAACCACTTCGTCTAAACCTAAAACATCTTCAAATAATTCAATGTTTAAATTTAATTTTTCATTGTTTTTAGTTATTATTTCTTTGGATACTTTTCTGAATCCTTGCGAACTCACTTGGATCGTGATTTTACCCGCTGGAAGATTTAACTCATAATACCCTTTTTCATTGGCAGTTACTCCATAAGTTCCTCCTTTTACATATACAAAAGCAAATGGAACAGGTTTATTTTCGAATGTTATTTTCCCCGATAACGTCTGACTAAAAATTGAGTACGTTATTTGTAAAAATAAAAATACTGAAAGAATTATTTTTTTTCTCATTATAAAGTAATGTTTTTGCAAATATATCATTATTGCAACTAAGTAGCAATAATGATATACCTCTGCGACATTTTTGTTTTTTTTGCAAAGTTAAAATAATTTTTAGATTAATCTAAAAATATGTTTACATAAAACAAAATCTGTATATTTGTACCTGAATACAATAGATTTATGTTTAGTCAAACCGAAGAAAATTATATCAAAGCAATTTATCACCTAGACAGCATCTCCTCAAAAGGGATCAGTACTAATGCTATTGCAAAAAAACTAGAAACAAAAGCTTCTTCAGTAACAGACATGATAAAAAAACTTTCTGAAAAAAAAGTTGTTATCTATAAAAAATACCAAGGAGTTACGTTAACTGACTTTGGCAAAAAAACTGCCGCTAACATTATACGTAAACACCGTTTGTGGGAAGTATTCTTGGTAGAGAAATTAAACTTCTCCTGGGATGAAGTACATGAAGTAGCTGAACAATTAGAACATATTAAATCTCCAAAACTAATAAACGAATTAGATGCTCTTCTTGATTACCCAAAAAGAGATCCTCATGGTGACCCAATACCTGATAAAGATGGTAATTTACAAACCATTGAAAAGAGTTTATTATCAACCTTACAAAAAGGAGAAATTGGTATTTGTGTTGGTGTAGATGATAGCTCTTCTAAGTTTTTAAAATTTTTAGACAAACAAGGAATTGCCCTAGGTAAAGAAATAGAAATTATAGAAAAAGAACCATTTGATGAATCTTTACAAATAAAAATAAATGGTCAAGCAATTACAATATCTAACAAGGTTGCTAATAATATATATATTCAAAAACATTAAAATGAAAAAAATTACAATCCTACTTATTATTGTAATAATGATAAGTTGTAATAAAAAAACAACAAAAGAAAACGGTAAATTAAATATTGTTACTACCACAACAATGATTACTGACCTGGTAAAAAACATAGGTGGTAATCAGGTAAATATTAATGGCCTTATGGGCTCTGGTGTTGATCCTCATTTATACAAAGCAAGTGAAGGAGATGTATCAAAATTATTCAATGCTGATATAATAATTTATAATGGACTACATTTAGAAGGAAAACTTGAAGAAGTTTTTGAAAAAATGAAACATCAAAACAAAAAAATTATAGTTGCTTCAGACACCATAAGTAAAAAAAACTTAATTGAATCTGAAAATTTTGCTTCAAATTACGACCCTCACATTTGGTTTGATATTAATAATTGGTCTAAAATCACTTCTTACATATCTAAAAAACTAATCAATTTAGACCCTAAAAATGAGCTTATTTATAAGAAAAACACACAACAGTATTTAATAAAACTAAAAAAATTAAACACTCAAATCAATTCAAAAATCAACGAATTACCTGAAAACAAAAGAGTACTAGTAACTGCTCATGATGCTTTTAATTATTTTGGAAAACAACATAAATTTAATGTCGTTGGCTTACAGGGTTTATCAACAGCTACTGAGGCTGGTGTTCAAGATGTTCAAAAACTAGCAAAATTCATCATTAACAATAAAATAAAAGCAATTTTTGTAGAAAGCTCTGTTCCTAAAAGAACTATTGAAGCCCTACAAGAAGCAGTAAATGCACAAGGTCATCAAGTTTTAATTGGTGGAACCCTATATTCTGATGCATTGGGTAACAAAGGAACTATTGAAGGAACTTATACAGGTATGTACAACCATAATGTTAACATCATTGTTGACGCACTAAAATAAAATGAAAACAAAATACGCAGTAACTATAGATGATTTAACTGTAGCCTACAACTACAAACCTGTTTTATGGGATATTGATTTAGCTATTCCAGAAGGAGTTTTAATGGCTATTGTAGGTCCCAACGGAGCTGGTAAATCAACATTAATAAAATCAATTTTAGGAATTATAAATCCTATTGCTGGTAGCGTTACAATTTATGGAAAACCTTATAATAAACAACGAAAACTAGTTGCCTACGTTCCTCAAAAAGGAAGTGTTGACTGGGATTTTCCTACAACTGCTCTAGATGTAGTTATGATGGGCACATATGGCACTCTAGGATGGATAAAACGCCCTGGTAAAAAACAAAAAAAAACAGCCCTAGAAGCTCTAGAAAAAGTAGGGATGTTAGCTTTTAAAAACAGACAGATTTCTCAACTTTCAGGAGGGCAACAACAACGTGTATTTTTGGCTCGTGCTTTAGCTCAAAATGCATCAATATATTTTATGGATGAGCCTTTTCAAGGTGTAGACGCTACCACTGAAATAGCTATAATTAACATTTTAAAAGAATTAAGAAAAGCTGGTAAAACTGTAATTGTAGTTCATCATGACCTTCAAACAGTTCCTGAATATTTTGACTGGGTTACTTTTTTAAATGTAAAAAAAATAGCAACTGGGCCAGTTAAAGAAATTTTTAACGATAATAACCTAACCAAAACATACGGCATAAACTACAAAGTAAGTGTACAACAATAATGGATTTACAAGAATATTTTAAACTTATCTTTTCAGACTACACGCTCCGTACTATTACAATTGGAACTGCAATTCTTGGTGCAATATGTGGGATGTTAGGAAGTTTTGCTGTATTAAGAAAACAAAGTTTATTAGGTGATGCCATATCTCATGCCTCTCTACCTGGTATCGCTATTGCTTTTTTAATTACTGGCACTAAAGATACTTACATATTATTATTAGGAGCATTAATTAGTGGACTTATTGGTGCTTTCTGGATTCGAGGCATAGTTAAAAACACTCACTTAAAAACCGATACTGCGTTGGGCTTAATACTCTCCGTTTTTTTCGGTTTCGGTATGTTACTTTTAACATTTATCCAAAAACAACCAAATGCAAACCAATCAGGTTTAGATAAATTTCTATTCGGACAAGCCGCTACCTTACTAATTAACGATGTATGGTTTATGGCAATAGTAACTGGAGTTTGCTTAATTATATTATTTCTTTTTTGGAAAGAGTTTAAAATCTTATTATTTGATGCTGATTATGCCAAAACATTAGGTTTTAACATAAAAGCTATAGATATGCTAATCACAACCTTTATAGTATTAGCAATTGTTTTAGGTCTTCAAACCGTAGGAGTTGTTTTAATGAGCGCTATGTTATTAGCTCCAGCTGCTGCTGCTCGACAATGGACCAACAAACTAAGTATCATGGTTATTCTTGCTGCCATATTTGGTGCTTTTTCTGGTGTTATAGGAACAGGAATTAGCGCTAGTCAATCAAATTTATCAACCGGACCTGTTATAGTACTTGTCGCTGCTATTTTTGTTGTTTTTTCTTTTATCTTTTCACCTTCACGAGGGCTTCTTTTTCGTCAAATTCGACTTTTAAAGAACAGACGTGATCTAAAACTGCACAAAACATTATCTTTTATGTTTGACATTGTTAAAACTCACGAAGACAAATCACATCCACATGCAGTAAAAATTTTAAATAATTTTCAAGGGTACACTAGAAATACCTTAAAAAAACTAGAAGAAAGAGATTACATTAATGTAAACGGAAAAATGTGGTCCATGACAGAAAAAGGATTTCAATTTGCTGGTAACCTGTACAATCAAAACTTAAAAAATGAGTAGTGCTCAAACAGAAATACAATTAATAGCAAGTATAGTAGCTATAGCCTGTGCAATTCCAGGTACTTTTTTAGTATTACGAAAAATGGCATTAATTAGTGATGCCATCAGCCACTCTATACTTCCTGGTTTAGTTATAGGTTTTTTTATTACACACGATTTAAATTCTCCTCTACTAATTCTAATGGGTGCTTTATCTGGTATTTTAACAGTTGTTCTAGTAGAGTACATTCAAAGAACCAAATTAGTTAAAGAAGACACTGCAATCGGACTCGTTTTCCCTGCCCTATTTAGTATTGGAGTAATTCTAATTGCTAAAAATGCTAATGACGTACATTTAGATGTTGATGCAGTTTTACTTGGAGAATTGGCATTTGCTCCTTTCGATCGACTTCTAATTAACGGTACAGATTTAGGTCCTAAATCAATATGGGTAATTGGAACCATCTTGCTAATAACAACCACACTTGTAATTACCTTTTTTAAAGAATTAAAAATTAGCACTTTTGACACTGGACTAGCAACTGCCCTTGGTTTCTCCCCTGCTGTTATTCACTATGGATTAATGAGTATAGCCTCAATAACTACGGTAGGAGCATTTGATGCTGTTGGTGCTATTTTAGTAGTAGCTTTAATGATAGCTCCAGCAGCAACTGCATATTTACTTACAAACGATTTAAAAAAAATGCTAACTCTTTCTATAACATTTGGAGTTTTTTCAGCCATATCAGGGTACTGGGTAGCACACTTGTTAGACGCTTCTATTTCTGGCTCTATGACAACAATGTTAGGTTTAGTATTTTTAATTGTTTATTTATTCGCCCCAAATAAGGGACTAATCTCCGTATTGTACAGAAATAAACAACAACAAAAGGAAGTTCAACTTCTTACTTTTTTACTACATCTTAACAATCATTCAGATGAAAAAGAGAGACACATAAATCATTTAAATGAACACATTAACTGGCACAAACTTAAATCAAAATTAATTGTAGAGTTGGCGGAGAAAAACAACATGATTACTATTAATAAAAAAATTATTTCACTTACTCCAAAAGGAAAGCTATTTACAGAAAAAGCAATTAATTATATTATAACTAATGATGACACCGAAATAGAATCAATGAAAAATGATTTCTTTCTATTTAGAGGCTAATAATTTTTTGAACATTCTACCAACTTTTTTACTTGTCGCTTGGCATAAAAAAAACTACTTTGCATTAAATTAGAAACCTCGTGCAAACACCTTCAAGCTTTGAGATATATAATGCTTCAGCTGGAAGTGGAAAAACTTTTACATTAGTTAAAGAATACCTTAAAGTACTTTTACAATCAGAAGACATTTTTCATTTCCAAAAAATACTAGCCATCACTTTTACCAATAAAGCAGCTGGAGAAATGAAAGAACGTGTATTAGAAAATTTACAAGTTTTTTCTGAAGGAGCAGAAAATGATTTATTAAAAGCCATATTAAAAGAAACCTCTGTCGATAAAAAAATCATTAAAAAGCGTAGTAAAAAAATAATAGATACTATTTTACAAAATTATGCAGCCTTCTCAATAACAACAATTGACAGCTTTACTCACAAAATAATTAAAAGTTTTGCTTTTGATTTAGGACTATCATTAAATTTCGAAGTAGAAATGGACGCCATTTCTTTATTAAGTGAAGCAGTAGATGTTCTTATTTCAAAAATTGGAACAGACAAAGATATCACCAAACTTCTTATTCAATTTTCTCTTGACAAAACGGATGATGATAAGTCTTGGGATATCTCTAGAGAGCTTAATGATATCTCAAAAATTCTACTAAACGAAGACGACGCAAAACACTTTAAAGAACTATCTACAAAAACACTTGAAGATTTCAACAACCTAAAAAACACATTATCAACAAGTAAAAAAGAATTATTAGTAAAAATAAAAAAAACTGGAAAAGATGCATTAAGTATTATTGACCGTGAAGGTTTAGAACCCAAAAACTTTACACGCGCTACTTTTCCTAAATTTTTAAAAGACTTAAGTGAGTTCAACTCTAAGTTTGATTATAAAAAACGAAGTGAAACAATAGAAAAAGCTATTGAACAAAACAACTTTTACACAAAAACAGCAACTAGTGAAATTGTTAATTCAATTGAGAGCATACTTCCAAAATTGGTTGATCTATACTACCAAAGTAAAACTATTTATGGAGAACTTATACTTTCTCAATTAGCATTAAAAAGCATCATTCCTTTAGCGGTTCTGAATAACATAAACACAGAGTTAAATCAAATAAAAGAAGACAATAACATTCGACTAAACGCTGAATTCAATCAACTAATATCAACCAATATAAAAGATCAACCTACTCCATTTATTTACGAACGAATTGGTCAACGGTTTATGCATTATTTCATTGATGAAATGCAAGACACATCTGTTTTACAATGGAAAAACTTAATCCCCTTAATAAATAATGCATTAGCCCAAGAAAAAAGCAATCTACTTTTAGTTGGAGATGGAAAACAAGCAATATATAGATGGAGAGGAGGAAAAGCTGAACAATTCATTAATCTTGGAACAGATAATGAAAATTCAAAAAATCCATTTCATATAAAAAAGATAATAAAGACCTTAGACACTAACTACAGGAGTTATTCCGAAATTATCAATTTTAACAATGATTTTTTTCAGCATATAGCTAATTTTTTACAAAATGAGAAATACAAACAATTATATATTGAAGGAAACAAACAATTAGAGAATTCAAAAAAAGGCGGACACATAAGTATTTCTTTTCTAGAAAAACTAGAAGACAAAGATAACAACGATATAAAATACCCTAAAAAAGTTTTAGAAACTATTAAACAACTACGAACTGAATTTTCTTTACATGAAATATGTGTACTTGTTCGTAAAAAAAGTGATGGAATTGCTGTTGCAAATTATCTATCTGAAAACAATGTCTCAATCGTTTCTTCTGAAACTTTATTACTCAAAAACAACAATAAAGTAAACTTTATTATTGATATACTTCAAGTAATACAACACCCATCAGACAAAGAGTCTTTTTTAGAAGTTTTATATTTTTTACATCATCACTTAATCATCAATGAAGACAAACATGCTTTTATTGCTAAACACATAAAACTATCTACATTTTCTTTATTCGAAGAATTAAAAAATTACAATACAAACTTCAATAGTATGTATTTTAATCAACTACCTTTTTATGAAAAAATAGAAGAAATTATAAGAGGGTTTAACTTAACCAATACTTCTGACGCCTATATCCAATTTTTTCTAGATGTTGTTCTAGAACAACAAAGAAAAGGCACAGACATTCAAAATTTTTTAGATTTCTGGAACCGCAAAAAAGACAATTTAAGCATTGTAGCACCAGATAGTTCTGATGCTGTTCAAATAATGACTATTCACAAATCCAAAGGGCTAGAATTTCCAATTGTAATATTTCCTTGTGATTTAGATATTTACAACCAAATAAATCCAAAGACTTGGTTAAACGAACTCCCTAATAATTTTAACGGATTTAAAGAACTATTAATTCCATTTAATAAAGATTTAAACTTTATTAGTAAAAAAGGAACACAAACATACCAACAACAAAGAGAAGAGCTGGAACTTGACAACTTAAACCTACTTTACGTCGCACTTACAAGATCAGTAGAACAACTACATATTATTACAGAAAAAAGAATTACCAAAACGGGAGAAAACACTAATTACTATTCTGGTCTCTTCATCAACTACCTAAAAAAAATAGGTGTTTGGAGTAATGAAGAACCTACTTTTACTTTTGGCGCCAAAGAGAGAGTTAGTAAAAAAGGAAACATAGAAAAAACAACATCAAAAACTCAAGAAAGATTTATATCATCACCATGGCAAGACCATAATATATATATGTTGGCAAGTGCATCAAAACTTTGGAATACAAAACAACAAAAAGCTATTGAATACGGAAACCTTATTCATCAAATGATGTCAGAAATTTATCATGAAAGAGATATTCAATCTGTTATTGACTCATATAATAATCAAGGATTAATACACAAAGATGCTATTCCGAAAATAGAAGGTATCATAAAAAAAATTGTTCAGCATCCTCAACTATCAGAATTCTTTTCAGAGGATACTATTATATACAATGAAAGAGAAATAGTGACAATTGATAATCAAATCATAATTCCTGACAGATTAGTTTTCAAGAACAACCAAGTAACAATTATAGATTACAAAACAGGTATTCCCTCAAAAAAACACCATCAACAATTATTAAAATATTCACAAGTATTAACATCAATGAACTTTACTATTTTAAAAAAACTACTCATATATATTAATGAAGAAATTTCGGTTGAAGAAGTTTAATCGAAAAACTTAAACTTTGTAACTTTACAAACTTTAAATACAAACAACATGTACGGAAATATAAAAGAACATTTACAAAAAGAAATCCAAGATATTAAAGATGCTGGATTATATAAATCAGAACGTATTATTACATCATCACAAGACGCAGTAATTAAAGTTTCAACTGGAGAAGAAGTTATAAACTTCTGTGCTAACAATTATTTAGGTTTATCAAACAATCCTGAAGTTATACAAGCTGCAAAAGATGTTATGGACACTCATGGCTTTGGAATGTCTTCAGTACGATTTATTTGTGGTACTCAAGATATACACAAACAATTAGAACAAAAAATAGCAGAATTCTACCAAACTGAAGATACTATATTATATGCAGCCGCTTTTGATGCAAATGGTGGTGTTTTTGAACCTTTACTAACTAAAGAAGATGCAATTATTTCTGATAGTTTAAATCATGCTTCAATTATAGACGGTGTACGTTTATGTAAAGCTGCTCGTTATCGTTATAATAATAATGATATGGTTTCTTTAGAAGAACAACTTATAGAGGCTAACAAGCAAAACCACAGATTTAAAATCATAGTTACAGATGGTGTGTTTTCTATGGATGGAATTGTTGCAAAATTAGATGAAATATGTGATTTAGCTGACAAATACGATGCATTAGTTATGGTAGATGAATGTCATGCTGCTGGTTTTATTGGTAAAACAGGGCGTGGTACCTTAGAATTAAAAAATGTTTTAGGTAGAGTTGATATTGTAACTGGTACATTAGGTAAAGCACTTGGTGGAGCAATGGGTGGATACACTACAGCAAAAAAAGAAGTAATAGAAATTTTACGTCAACGCTCCCGTCCATACCTATTTTCAAACTCTTTAGCCCCTGCAATTGTAGGAGCTTCTTTAAAAGTATTTGACTTATTATCTAAAGATACTTCCTTACGAGATAAATTAGAATGGAACACTAATTATTTCAGAAGCGAAATGGAAAAAGCTGGTTTTGATTTAGTAGGTGCAGATGCTGCTATTGTACCAGTAATGCTTTATGATGCAAAGCTTTCTCAAGTAATGTCTGAAAAACTATTAGATGAAGGTATATATGTTATCGGATTCTTTTATCCAGTAGTACCAAAAGAACAGGCACGCATAAGAGTTCAGCTTTCTGCAGCCCACGATAAAAAACATCTAGATAAAGCAATAAACGCATTTATCAAAATTGGTAAAGAACTAAAGGTAATATAGATAATACTCTAAAAAAACTTGCTTTTCTTGTAAGTTTTTGTAGATTTGTTTTTGTAAATAAGTTTTAACAACTTACATTTGCGTTGTATATAAACGAACTTTTAATTTAAATTTTTAATAATGAAACACTTAAAATTAGCTGTGATGGCTTTGTTTACGTTCGCAACAATTGGAACGGCAAGCGCACAGGATTCAGACAATCCATGGGTAGTTGGATTCGGAGTTAACGCTGTTGACTTTAGAATACCTTCAGAATTTAGCGATTATGCTAAAGATTACATCGGTACTAGCGACTGGAACATCTTACCTTCAGTTTCAAGAATTTCTGTTGACAGATACTTAAACGATGGATTTACATTACAATTAGCTGGTTCTTTAAACAAAATTGAAACTTTTAGAGCTGAAAACGACATGGATGAGCTTTATTGGGCTATCGATGCAAGCGTAAAATATGACTTAAACAATTTGTTTGGTGATACTTCATGGTTCGACCCTTATGTATACTTAGGTGGTGGTTATGCTAACTTAGGAGACTTAGGAGAAGGAACTTTAAATGCAGGTGTAGGTTTTAACACTTGGTTTAACGAAAACTTAGGTTTAAACTTCCAATCTGGTGGTAAAAAAGAATTTTCTGACAAAGTTCAGGATCACTTCCAACACTCTGTAGGATTAGTTTTCAAATTTGGAGGAAAAGACACTGACGGTGATGGTGTTTATGACAAAGATGATGCATGTCCAGAAGTTGCTGGTTTAAAAGAATTCAACGGATGTCCTGATGCTGATGGCGATGGAATCAAAGATTCTGACGATGCATGTCCAGAAGTTGCTGGTTTAGCTGCTTTAAACGGTTGTCCTGATGCTGATGGTGATGGTATTGCTGATAAAGATGATGCATGTCCTACTAAAGCTGGAACTAAAGCTATGAACGGATG
>NZ_FNUB01000002.1 GCF_900105985.1 Tenacibaculum sp. MAR_2010_89
ACACGTGCTACAATGGTATGGACAATGAGCAGCCACTATGCGAATAGGAGCGAATCTATAAACCATATCACAGTTCGGATCGGAGTCTGCAACTCGACTCCGTGAAGCTGGAATCGCTAGTAATCGATATCAGCCATGATCCGGTGAATACGTTCCCGGGCCTTGTACACACCGCCCGTCAAGCCATGGAAGCTGGGGGTGCCTGAAGTCGGTTACCGCAAGGAACTGCCTAGGTAAAACTGGTAACTAGGGCTAAGTCGTAACAAGGTAGCCGTACCGGAAGGTGCGGCTGGAACACCTCCTTTCTAGAGAAAGATGGTGAGTTACAAAAGAGGTACATTTTGCTCTTTGCTGTTAATTTTAAAACACACTAATATATAGCTATTATAGTCTCGTAGCTCAGCTGGTTAGAGCGCTACACTGATAATGTAGAGGTCGGCAGTTCGAGTCTGCCCGGGACTACAAATAAAGAAGTATATATTAGGAAGGAAATTCTGGAAGTTAGAGAATTCAACATTCATAATTGAGGATTCATATTCTGAATTTCATAATGGGGGATTAGCTCAGCTGGCTAGAGCGCTTGCCTTGCACGCAAGAGGTCATCGGTTCGACTCCGATATTCTCCACCATTAGACTATAGGTCTAAAAACGTTCATTGACATATTGGTAAAAATGATATCGTAAAGAATCAAGATAGAGAAGTTAGATTACGATCTAACAACAATATTTTTATAAAAATAAAGAATTATAAAGAGCTCGTTGTAGTAGAGATACTGCAGCAAAAAGTACAATAAGCTAAATAAGGGCGTATGGCGGATGCCTAGGCTTTCAGAGGCGATGAAGGACGCGATAAGCTGCGATAAGTTACGGGGAGTGGCACACACATTATGATCCGTAAATTTCCGAATGGGGCAACCCGGCATGTTGAAGACATGTCACCTATTTATAGGAGCAAACCCGGAGAACTGAAACATCTAAGTACCCGGAGGAAGAGAAAACAATAGTGATTCCGTTAGTAGCGGCGAGCGAACGCGGATTAGCCCAAACCAATGCTGTTACGGCAGTATTGGGGTTGTAGGGCTGCGACATTAGAGTCTAAGTGAACTAGAAATCGTTTGGAAAGACGAACCAAAGAGAGTGATAGTCCTCGTATAGGTAAGCGAAGATAATATAGCAGTACCCTGAGTAGTGCGGGACACGAGTAATCCTGTATGAATCTACCGGGACCATCCGGTAAGGCTAAATACTCCTGAAAGACCGATAGTGAACTAGTACCGTGAGGGAAAGGTGAAAAGAACCCTAAGTAAGGGAGTGAAATAGAACCTGAAACCGTACGCCTACAAGCGGTCGGAGCACATTTACTGTGTGACGGCGTGCCTTTTGCATAATGAGCCTACGAGTTACTGTTGCTAGCAAGGTTAAGGATTTAAGGTCCGGAGCCGAAGCGAAAGCGAGTCTGAATAGGGCGACCATAGTTAGTAGTAGTAGACGCGAAACCGAGTGATCTACCATGGGCAGGTTGAAGCTGTGGTAACACACAGTGGAGGACCGAACCAGTTTGACGTTGAAAAAGTCTTTGGATGACCTGTGGGTAGGGGTGAAAGGCCAATCAAACTCGGAAATAGCTCGTACTCCCCGAAATGCATTTAGGTGCAGCGTTGAGCGAAAGTTTTATAGAGGTAGAGCTACTGATTGGATGCGGGGGCTTCACCGCCTACCAATTCCTGACAAACTCCGAATGCCTATAAAATGTTACTCAGCAGTGAGGGCATGGGTGCTAAGGTCCATGTCCGAGAGGGAAAGAACCCAGACCATCAGCTAAGGTCCCCAAATATATGTTAAGTTGAAAAAAACGAGGTGAAACTGCTTAGACAGCTAGGATGTTGGCTTGGAAGCAGCCATTCATTTAAAGAGTGCGTAACAGCTCACTAGTCGAGCGGTTTTGCATGGATAATAATCGGGCATAAACATATTACCGAAGCTATGGATTTTATACTAAGTATAAAGTGGTTAGGGGAGCATTCTATTTGCGCAGAAGGTGTACTGTAAGGTATGCTGGAGCGGATAGAAAAAGAAAATGTAGGCATAAGTAACGATAAAGGGGGCGAGAAACCCCCTCACCGAAAGACTAAGGTTTCCTCAGCGATGCTAATCAGCTGAGGGTTAGTCGGGACCTAAGGCGAATCCGAAGGGAGTAGTCGATGGCCAACAGGTTAATATTCCTGTACTTCTTATAATTGCGATGGGGTGACGGGAGTAATGAAAGCACCGCGAACTGACGGAATAGTTCGTTGAAACATGTAGGTATTAGACTTTTAGGTAAATCCGCTAGTCTAGCTGAAGTGTGATAGTACAACAAGTCTTCGGATGCGTTGATAGTGTGCCTAAGGGCTTCCAAGAAAAACCTCTAAGCTTCAGATTATGAGAACCCGTACCGTAAACCGACACAGGTAGTTGGGATGAGAATTCTAAGGTGCTCGAGAGATTCATGGCTAAGGAACTAAGGCAAAATAGACCTGTAACTTCGGGAGAAAGGTCGCCAGCAGCAATGCTGGCCGCAGTGAAAAGATCCAGGCGACTGTTTATCAAAAACACAGGGCTTTGCTAAATTGAAAGATGATGTATAAGGCCTGACACCTGCCCGGTGCTGGAAGGTTAAGTGGAGGGTTTAGCTTCGGCGAAGATCTAAAATGAAGCCCCAGTAAACGGCGGCCGTAACTATAACGGTCCTAAGGTAGCGAAATTCCTTGTCGGGTAAGTTCCGACCTGCACGAATGGTGCAACGATCTGGATACTGTCTCAGCCATGAGCTCGGTGAAATTGTAGTATCGGTGAAGATGCCGATTACCCGCAGCGGACGAAAAGACCCCGTGAACCTTTACTATAGCTTCGTATTGACTTTGGATAAGTAATGTGTAGGATAGGTGGGAGATAATGAAGCGGCGTCGCTAGGCGTTGTGGAATCATCCTTGAAATACCACCCTTTGCTTATCTAGAGCCTAACTCAGCGATGAGAACAGTGCGTGGTGGGTAGTTTGACTGGGGTGGTCGCCTCCAAAAGAGTAACGGAGGCTTCTAAAGGTTCCCTCAGCACGCTTGGTAACCGTGCGTAGAGTGCAATGGCATAAGGGAGCTTGACTGAGAGACATACAGGTCGATCAGGTACGAAAGTAGAGCATAGTGATCCGGTGGTTCCGCATGGAAGGGCCATCGCTCAAAGGATAAAAGGTACTCCGGGGATAACAGGCTGATCTCCCCCAAGAGCTCACATCGACGGGGGGTTTGGCACCTCGATGTCGGCTCGTCACATCCTGGGGCTGGAGAAGGTCCCAAGGGTTGGGCTGTTCGCCCATTAAAGTGGCACGCGAGCTGGGTTCAGAACGTCGTGAGACAGTTCGGTCTCTATCTGCTGTGGGCGTTAGAAATTTGAGTGGATTTGACTTTAGTACGAGAGGACCGAGTTGAACTGACCTCTAGTGTACCTGTTGTCACGCCAGTGGCACTGCAGGGTAGCTACGTCGGGAAGGGATAAGCGCTGAAAGCATATAAGCGCGAAACCCACCACAAGATGAGATTTCTTTAAAGGGTCGTGGGAGATTACCACGTTGATAGGCTATAGGTGTAAGTGCAGTAATGTATGTAGCCAAGTAGTACTAATAACCCATAGGCTTATGTACGTACTTCCCCTCCTTGTGAGGGGAAGCAAACTCTTTGAAACTTTACAATATTATATTTATCAATATGTTAACTTATACAGTTGAAATACACTGAAACAATTTAAGGTGATTATTGCAATGGGGCTCACCTCTTACCATTCCGAACAGAGAAGTTAAGCCCATTAGCGCCGATGGTACTGCCACAGGTGGGAGAGTAGGTCGTTGCCTTTCTTTTAAACCGTTCTTTAGTAAGATAAAGAACGGTTTTTTTTTTGTGCTATACCTTACTTTTTTAACACAACCTAAATAATCAGTAGTTCAATACTGTGGGAGTATTAGCTTGGAAAGACTCTATTAGTTGGTAATACTTTTGAATATAAGATTAGCAATCTATGGTATAAGAAGATCTAGTTGATTTTTTTGTCTTATTCAAGAAATTTATTTCAATATCTATTTGTTGAGCACCGTGAACTTTATCATTAAAACTTGTTTTTGATGTATATTCAATCCTATATTTTTTAAGAAAAGAATCTATTTCATATTTATCAAATTTTGCATTATGTAGTTTTCTTCTGTATTTTTTAATGTTATGATATGTTATTGTAAATATGCTAATACCAAGACTAATTATCAGAAATACAATTTCAATGGAATATCGGCTGTTTTCAGTAGACTTTAAAAGAGATATTCCACCAAATATAATAAAAGTTCCAATTGTTGAAAAAAGATAAAAACTTAAAGAAATTGATATTTTATCTTTCTTTATAACTTCTAGTTCTATATTAACTGATTCTAATATTTGTTGTAAATCTGTACTAAAATTAATTTTAGTACAATATATTTTAAAATCAGGTTTTTTATTTGTTAAACTACATATCAATCCATTTTTCAATTCCATTTGTTTATTTTTACATAAATCACAATGTTTTGAATAATTCATTAGATAGTTTATTGATTTTTTTAGTATAAGTATAGACGATAATAGTTTTCACGATACTATATAGATAGTATTTATTCTATACATTATTGCTTTTTTGTTGCCACTTCCAAGCTGATAGTAGAGCTTCCTCTAAACTTTTTTCAGCTTTCCAGTTAAGTTGTTCGTTTGCGTTTTTTGTACTTGCAAATGCACTAGTAATGTCTCCTTCACGTTTACCAATAAACTTATAATTTAGATTTACACCAGTGCACTTTTCAAAATTTTTAATAATTTCTAAAACCGAAGTGCCAATTCCAGTGCCTATATTAAAAAAGTTAAAAGACTTTGTATTCTTTTTTTCTAATAGACGATTTAATGCAGCTATGTGTGCTTTTGCAAGGTCAACTACATGTATGTAATCTCGAATAGCAGTTCCATCAGGAGTTTCATAATCATTACCAAATATAGATAATTCCTTTCTTATCCCAGCAGCAGTTTGTGTTACATAAGGAATTAAATTTTGAGGGATACCTATAGGTAATTCACCTATTTTAATACTTGAATGCGCTCCAATAGGATTAAAATATCTTAAAGAAATTGCGTTCATAGTATAAGCTTTACAGCTTTCTTTAATTATTTCTTCTCCAATTTGTTTAGTGTTTCCATATGGAGATTCTGCAGTTTTAATTGGAGCATTTTCAGTTATGGGTAACTCATCTGATTGTCCATATACAGTACAAGAAGAACTAAAAATCAAGTTGTCAATATTATTATCACGCATTCCCTGTAATAAGTACACTAAACTTCCAATATTATTTTCATAATAATCTAATGGATTTTGAACACTTTCACCTACAGCTTTAAACGCAGCAAAGTGAATAACACCATCAATTTTTTTATTTTTAAAGAAATCTTGAACATTAGATTTTATTTTTAGATCAAGTTTATGAAATTCTGGTTTTACTCCTGTTATTTCTGTAATATTATCTAAGACTTCAATTTTTGAGTTTGATAAATCATCAATAATAATTACTTTAAAACCAGAGTTTTGTAATTCTACTACAGTATGAGAACCAATGAACCCTAATCCTCCAGTAACTAAAATTTTTTTCATGACTTTATTTTTTGTGTGAATTTGTTTGCTATTATTTATAATTACTATGTAAAAAAAATATAACTAATAGCATATCTGAATATTCTATTTACTAAGTTATAGCAAGTTTGCTGTATTTTTTGAAAAAATAAAAAGAACTTAACTTCAAATAAATCCTATTAAAAATGTAAACTATATCTTTTCTAATGATTTTTTTGAAGTTAAGTTCTTCCTCGATTGACAAATTAAATGGTTATTTTAAAAACTCAGAAACAGTATTAGTAATAAATACTAATTGTTCCTCATCTAATTCTGTATGCATTGGTAATGAAATTACTTCATCAATTAACTGGTTAGTTATTTTAAAGTCTTCTTCATTATATCGATCATCCTGATATGCTTTTTGAGCATGTAAAGGAACAGGGTAATAAATAGCATTAGGAATTCCATTATCTAGTAGGTGCCTATGTAGCTCATTACGCTTACCGTTTGTAACTCTAAAAGTGTATTGATGAAAAACATGTGTGGTAAAGTCACTAATAACTGGAGTTACAATACTTGAATTGTTAGCAAATGAATTTGAATAATACGAAGCAGCTTTTCTTCTAGCTTCACAATAATTATCTAGTAAAGGTAATTTTGTTTTTAAAACTGCAGCTTGTACACTATCTAAACGTGAATTAACTCCCACAACATCATGATAATAACGTTTATACATTCCATGATTTACCATTCCTCTTAATGTATGTGCTAATTCATCATCATTAGTGAAAATAGCACCACCATCACCATAGCATCCTAGGTTTTTTGATGGGAAAAATGAAGTAGTACCCACATGCCCCATAGTACCAGCTTTCTTTTTTGTTCCATCAGTAAAAGTGTAATCTGCACCAATAGCTTGAGCATTGTCTTCAATTACAAACAAATTATGCTCTTTAGCAATAGTTAAAATAGCTTCCATATTAGCACATTGACCAAATAGATGTACAGGAACAATAGCCTTTGTTTTTGGAGTTATAGCTTTTTTAAGAGCTTCAATGTCTATGTTATAAGTATCAAGTTCAACGTCAACTAATACAGGTGTTAATTTAAGTAAACCAATAACTTCTACAGTTGCAGCAAAAGTAAAATCAACAGTAATGACTTCGTCACCAGGTTGTAATCCTAATCCCATCATTGCAATTTGCAAAGCATCAGTTCCGTTAGCACAAGGAATAACGTGTTTAACGTTTAAATACTTTTCTAAGTCGGCCTGAAATTCTTTAACATAAGGCCCATTAATATAAGCTGATGAATTTAAAACTTCCTGAATTGACGTATCAACAACGTCTTTTATTTTTTGATATTGACCTTGTAGATCAACCATTTGTATTTTTTTCATTGGTAGAATGAATTTTTATAATTACAAAAATACAAACAATCTTTTATTGTTTTTACTAATTATATATTAATACAAGTAATGTTAGCAGATATGGTGTTTTTAAGCAACAAAGATTAGAATGCATCGTTGTTGTTACAAAAGAATAATTCGAATATTTTGATACTGTTTTTATGAAATTATTAAAGCATAAAATAACGTTTAAGGTTTTAATGGGATATATAATTCTGGGGTTTCTAGCAATTATTTCTGGAGCATTATTGTTTTCTGAAATTAAAACCTTTATTTATATTCAAGAAGAGGGTATTGCTGATAAAAAAAGAATACTAAAAACAAGTAGTTTAATTGCTAGTATTTATGAAAACGAAAATCTAGGGAGAGCAGCTATCCAATTAAATTCTGCAAAAAAAATTAATGAGTATACTTCAGAAAATAAATTATTGTTGTTAAAAATTGATTCACTTAATTTTATAATAGAAAATGCTATGCAAAAGAGTATTTTAGATAGTATAAAATTAGGCATCAATAAAAAGTATAAAAATATAACTAGTTTATATAGAATTTCTAGACGAAATAATTCTGATAAATCTATAAATGAAGCTATCAATAAACTTAGATCTATAGATACTCTTTTGGGAAAAATTACGACTAAAGAGTTTGTTGAAAACTCAAAGTTTTTTGATAAAAGCACAAAACAAAGTTTAGAAGAGTATTTTAAATATATTAATAGTTTTGATGATGATAATAAAGATAAAAATATAAATCAGAAAGAAATAGATTCATTAGTATCTATTTCTAAAATAATACTACAAAAAGCTCAAAAGCAGAGTAATAATAAAAAGAAATTTTTACGAGTAAAAGAAAAAGAGCTAGTAGAGAACGATTTAATAATCTCGAGAAAGCTTATAGAGGTGCTTAATAGTTTAGAAAAAAGCATCATTTCTTATTCAAGTAATATTCATAATCAACATCAAAAAATGTTAAGTAGAAGCAAGAATATTATTTTATTAGCTGGTGGAGTTAGCTTTATTATAATCGTTTTCTTTTCATTTATTATACTAAATGATTTTTGGAAGAGTCAACATTATAGAATAGAGTTAGAAAATGCAAATATTAAAACGTCTTCACTTTTAAAAAGTAGAGAACAATTAATTTCAATGGTAAGCCATGATTTAAGGACTCCTTTAAGTACAGTAATTGGTTACAGTGAATTATTACAAAAGTCAATAAACAATACTAAAGAAAAGAATCAAGTAACTCATATACAAACTGCCTCAGTGTATATGAGAAAGTTAGTGGAAGATTTATTAGAGTTTTCAAAGCTTGAAAATGGAGAAATAGGTATTGAGTGTATTCCTTTTAACATAGAAAAGCTTTTGAATGAAGTGTTTGAAAATGCTAAAAACTTAATAAAAGAAAAACCCGTTAAAATTATTTTAAAATCCGATAAAGCTTTTAATAAAAATATATTGAGTGATCCTTTTAGAATAAAACAAATCCTTTATAATTTAGTAACTAACTCTTGTAAATTCACAAACAATGGCGTTATAAAAATTGAAGCTAAACTTCAAACTATAAGTCATAAAAAATATTTAGAAGTTACAGTTAGTGATACTGGATTAGGAATAGATGAAAGTGAGCAAGAAAAAATATTTAAGCCTTTTTCACAATTACAATTAAATGAAAAAGGGAAAAAAGGATTTGGTTTAGGCTTAACTATTTCTAAAAAACTTACAGAATTATTAGGAGGAACTTTAACTTTAAAAAGTAATTTGGGTGAAGGAAGTGTTTTTATTTTAAAAATCCCAATACGATTTTCAGAAAATACCTTACCGGAAGAAAAGAAGCAACCTATAAAATTTAAAAATAAATTAAAGGCTATAGTTGTAGAAGATGATGTAACTATAAGAGAGCTTTTAAAAAATATTTTTGAGCAATTAGGGATACAAGTTGTTCTATTTACTAACGGACAAAATGCTCTTGAAAGTATTAATGAATTAGTATATGACTTTGTTTTAACAGATATACAACTTCCAAAAATGAATGGAATACAATTTATGGAAACGCTAAAAAAAATGAGTTCGTACAAACAGCAACCAATAATAGCTATGACTGGTAGAGCGAGTTTTTCTAAAAAAGAATATATAGAAATTGGTTTTTCGGATATATTATTAAAACCATTTTCAATGGTTAAATTAGAGTACTTGATTCAGAGTTTTTTTAGTAAAAAAGATCTAGAACCACCAAGTAAATTAAAACTGAAAACTTACAGTTTTCTGTCCTTGAAAGAATTTCTTAATAATGATGAAACAGAAGTAAAAAATATGTTAGCTCTTTTTTTGAAGGAGACAAAAAAAAATAGTGTAAATTTAGAAAAGGCTATTAGTGAAGAAGACATAGTTAGTTTTAACAATATCAGTCATAAAATGTTAAGTATGTTTAAACAAATTGAAGCAACTGATATTGTAGAATTCTTAGAAGCTTTTGAAACAACCACAAGAATAAATGATTCTATATATGAAAATTTTAAAGCAAATCTGGAATGCTTTGTTTTAGAACTTAAAAATTACCTCAATTAAGGTTGTATTCGTTTATCTTATTATAGAGAGTTTTTCTTGTAATGTTTAAAAGTTTAGCGGCCTTAGTTTTATTATTTCCTACTTTATTCAAAACTTTTAAAATAAGTTTCTTTTCATTTTCTTTTGTAGAGAATTTAATTGAAGTTGATTTTTCTTCCTCCACATATATTAATTCGTCAGGGAGTGTATGTTTTTCTATGATTTTAGTTTGAGTTAGAAGTGTAGCTCTTTTAATTATATTTGATAATTCTCTTAGGTTACCTGGCCAATGATAAGATTGAAATATAGTTAAAACCTGTTGTGAAAAACCAATAACAGATTTGTTAAGTTGTTGATTGGCTTTGTTAAGAAAAAAGTCAGCATATAAAATTAAGTCATCGTTTCTATCTTTTAAACTAGGTGTTTTAATAGAAAACTCATTAATACGATGATATAAATCTTCACGAAAATCACCCTCTTCTACAGCTTTTAATAAGTTTTCATTAGTTGCTGTGATTAATCGAATATTTACAGTTATTTCTTCACTGCTTCCTACAGGTTTTATTTTACGCTCTTGTAAAGCGCGTAATAATTGTATTTGATTTTCATAGCTTAAGTTTCCAATTTCATCTAAAAAAAGAGTTCCATTGTTAGCTGCTTCAAAGTGACCAGTTTTATGGTTAGTAGCGCCAGTAAAAGCACCTTTTTTGTGTCCAAAAAACTCACTGGAAGCAATTTCTTTAGGAATAGCTCCACAATCTACAGCTATAAATGGGTGATTTTTTCTTGTACTTTGTTTATGAATAGTTTTAGCAACAACTTCTTTACCAGTACCACTTTGACCGTTAATAAGTACAGACATGTTAGTTGGTGCTACTAAATCAATATACTCATATAAAGTTCTTGAAGCTGAACTAATACCTTTGATAAATTGAGTGTTGTTTTCTCCTTTTTCTTGTATTAGTGTTTTGGTTATTATATTTTTTTTTGATTTTTCTTCTAAAGCATTTTTTATTACTTCAATAACTTCATCAGGGTTAAATGGTTTAGAAACATAATCAAAAGCACCTTGTTTCATTGCTTGAACAGCTGTTGAAACTTCAGCATAACTTGTCATTAGTACAACAGGAATGTTATTGTTTTTTTTTACTTGTTTTAAAAAGTTAATACCATCACCATCGGGAAGACGAAGATCTGTAAAAATTAAATTGTAGGAGTTTTTTTTTAATAAAGTAAAGGCATTCTTAATAGTATAACTAATGTCAACGATGTATTGGTTACGTTCAAGAAAATGTTTTAACATTTTTGAAAAAGTAATATCGTCTTCAATTAATAAAATCTTGTTCATAAAATGGTTATACTCTTATTAAGTTAGTGAGGTTTACTCTTTATAGAATAAAAAAAAGAGCGTTTTATTTAAAACGCTCTTTTTAAGAGAAAATTGAAAGGAAAACAGAAAATTATTTTTTAAGATTACTTATCTCTTTTTCATCTAACCAATTACCATCTTTATCAGCATAAATAATTTTTATTTCTTTATTAATACTAAGTTCTAGTTTGTATTGATTGTGTTGATTAATATATGCTTTATTTACTTTTGCTGTAGTAAAATCCTTTTTTAGAGCTTTATTTAAAGCAGAAGGCAATTTATCTAATGAGATTTCTTTAAAAGAATCGTTTTTAAAACAATATGTGGTGTTTGTAAGTGGTGTTTCATTATTAGTAATAGCATATGACGAAACTGTTCCTGCAAAAATAGCTGTAGCTAAAATTAATTTTTTCATGACTTAAATAGTTTATAATTATTATTTGCATTAGATATTGAAATAAACATGCCATCGTATTTTAAGATTACTTCCAGAGTTCTTAATGTATTGTATTTCAGCGCTTTATTTTTTATTAGGTGTTTTTTTGCTATTTATACTTTGTGTAAAAAGTGTGTATTATAAAATTATGAGTGTGTAAAAAATACACTGTTAAAACCCAAGCTAAAAAGTTAAGACGTATAATAAACAAACTAAATTTCTTTTATATTTGATGAAAAACAGATTTATGACTGTGTTTAAAAAATTATTAAAGGTAATTTTAGTTTTATTGACTTTACTATTTATAGGTATTTGGTTGTTTACCAGTAGTTTAAAACCTGTATATAATGGTGAAGTAGCTTTAGCCAACATATCTGAAAAAGTTACAGTATATTATGATGAAGTTGGAGTTCCACATATTAATGCTGAAAATGAAAAAGATGCCTATAAAGCTTTAGGGTATGTTCATGCACAAGATAGATTGTGGCAAATGGAACTAATAAGAAGAATAGCTGCGGGTAGATTATCTGAAATTTTTGGAAAAGAATTATTACGAGTTGACACGTTTTTTTCTGGATTAGGAATTGAGGAAGCAACAAAAAAAACAATTGAAAGATTAGATAAAAACTCACAATCATATCAATTAACACAATCATATTTAGATGGAATAAATCAATTTATGCAAGAAGGAGCAACACCTTTAGAGTTTTATATGGTAGGTGTAGATAAGGAAGAGTACACTTTAAGTGATATTTATAATGTGTATGGTTATATGGCGTTTAGTTTTGCTGTTGCTCATAAAACAGATCCTTTATTAACTGAAGTGAAGGAAAAATTAGGAGATGCTTATTTCGATGAACTTAATGGAGCTACGTTTGATAATTTAACAGTTATTAAAAACGAAAAAAATCCTGAATTAAAAGCTGGTTTTGCTAAAGCAATTAATACTTTATTAGAAAAGCTACCAGTATCTCCATTTATTGGAAGTAATTCATGGGTCATTGGACCGGAAAAAACTAAAAAAGGAAAAGTGATTTTTGCTAATGATCCACATATAGGGTTTTCTCAACCTTCTGTATGGTACCAATCGCATATTAAAACGCCTAGTTATGAAATGTATGGTTTTAATTTAGCATTAACTCCATTTCCTTTATTAGGTCATAATAAAGATTATGCTTACGGATTAACAATGTTTGAAAATGATGATGTAGATTTTTATTATGAACAAAATAACCCAGATAATGCTTTAGAATATAAAACACCTTTAGGTTATGAAAAGTATAAATTGATAAATAAAACCATAAAAGTTAAAGGAGAAAAAGACACTACATATCAAGTAAAGGTTAGTAAGCACGGTCCAATAATGAATGGATTGATTGAATTTCTAGATGATACTCGTCCTATAGCTATGCAGTGGATTTATACGAAGTTAAATAATGAGTTATTAGATGTTTCTTATGAAATGTCTCATGCTAACTCTTTATCTGATTTTAAAAAAGGAGCTAGTAAATTACACGCACCTGGATTGAATATTATGTATGGTGATGCTAAAAATAATATAGCCTGGTTTGCATCAGGGAAGTTATATAAATACAGAGACAGTTTAAATACTAAATTAATTTTAGATGGCGCTTCTGGAAAAGATGAGATATTGAGTTATTTGGATTTTGAGGAAAACCCTCAAGCAATAAATCCAAAAAATAACTATGTGTATTCAGCAAATAATCAACCAGATTCTATTGCTGGAATGCTATATCCCGGTTATTATTTACCTGAAAATAGAGCAAGAAGAATAGAGAATTTACTAGATGCTAAAAATGATTTCACAAAAGAAGATGTAGCTAAAATGATATATGATGTAACTTCAGTAACAGCTCCTGAAGTTATTGGTCATTTGATAAAAAGCATTGACAAATCTAAATTATCTCCTAGTGAAAAAAAAGCACTACAAATATTAAAAGCATGGAATGGAGTATTTGAAAAAGAACAAGTAGCTCCTGTTGTTTATAATCGTTTATGGTATGAGTTTGTACAAAATACTTTTAAAGATGAAATGGGAGATGCTTTAGAGCAATTTGTAAGTACTCCTCTTGAAGAAAAAGTAGTAGCAAGTCAAGTAAAAAAGAAAGTATCAGTTTGGTGGGATGATATTACAACGAAAGATAAAATAGAAACAAAGGAAGAGATAGTTACGAAATCATTTAAGAAAGCAATACTGTTTTTACAAAATCAATTAGGAGAAAATGTTGATGATTGGAGATGGGAAAGAGTAGCATCTGTAGAATATGAGCATGCTATAGGTAAAGCAGGAGGGCTTTTACGTAAGCTGTTTAATGTAGGTCCTTTTAAAACTATAGGGGGCGATCAAGTAATTAACAATCAGATTTATAAAATTGATAGTACTGGATATTATAAAGTAAGTGCTGGGCCATCAACTAGAAGAATTATTGATTTTTCAGATGTAGAAAACAGTATGGCTATTTTACCAACAGGGCAATCAGGAAATGTATTTAGTTCGTACTATAAAAATCAAGCACAGAAATATTTAGATGGGAAGTTTGTAAAAATGAAATTGAATCAACAGGAGATACAGAAGAGTGAAAATGTGTTGATTTTTATACCAAAGAAATAAATTATAGCCCAATCATAATAAAAATATGATTAGGCTATAAAATTAAATCTTTCTTAACTTTATAATTCCAAATAGTAATAAAAGGAAAGTAATTATAGTGATTGGAAGTATGTTTTTTACCCAAGAAGTAGAGCTATTCTTTTTGTAAACTTCAGGTGTAAAATTATTCCAATTAACGCTATTTGCTGAATTTTTATCAAATATTTTTGGATAAAATTCTAAACGTAGTTTTTCATGAAATTCAGTGGTTGCATTTAAAAAACTTACATGATTAGTAAGGCTTGTTCCAGCAATATCATTCATAACTAACTGAGTTTGCATAGGAGGGAAAAACTGTGCTATTTGTTTACTTAGCTTTTCTCTTTTAAGTATTTTTTCGCGTAAGGAGTTGCTTTCTTTTTTTGACTCATCATCACCCATTTGCTGCATTGCATAATACCACAACCAAGAAAAACCTTTTTCCTGTAACTTATAATCTGAAAATTGAGGATAATGTGCATAAAACTTATCTAAAGTTTCTTTTTTATCGGTATCCCATTTTTTGTGATATCCGTCTCTTTGCTTAATAGTCATTGTAAATGCTTCATCTACTGGATATTTGTTTGTTATATAATTGTTTGCCAAAACTGGTAAAAAAACTACTAAAAGTAACCAGCTACATAGTAATACAATTGCATTTGTATTTGAAGATTTTCTAAACATGATAACAAAAAAACAAATGGCAAACCAAAATGAAATATACAAGTAGCTAATTATAATAATCTTTAGAAAATTTACACTAAAAGAAATTTCTAAAATAATCTTAGCGAATAAAAAAAGTAACCCTAAAATAATAAAAACGAAACCAATTCTTATAGAGAATTTCTTTAACAAAAAGTTGAATGATGATTTTCCTTGAATAGTAATCATTTTCCAAGTTCCTTTTTCTATTTCTTCCGATAAAATATTGAAATTTAACGCAATAATAATTAGTGGGAAAAGAAAAATAATGAGAAAACTAATGTCTAAATTCCCAACAAGTAAACGCATTGGATTTACTAAGTCAGTATCGTACTTCTGGCCTTCTAAGTTTAAAATAGTAACATTTTGTATATGAGAATTCAAATCACTTTGCCCAATAGATATCCCAGCTAAAGAACTTACAGGATTGATGTAAGAAAATTTTAAATAATATAAAAGTAATCCTAAATCGTTTTTATGTAGACTCGTCTGTGTTTTAATATGTTTTTTTTGTTCAATTTTGGCTTTGGTAATTACTTCTTGTTTTTGTGTTAAAAATTGTTTTCCTGTTCCGATACTCAAAAAACCTAAAATCATTAAGATTCCAAAAGCTAACACTACTATTTTTGATCTAAAAAAATGTTTAATTAATAAAGAATACATGGCTAAATAATTTTAAAACGTTTAGAAAACTTAGTGATTAAAATTAGTACAAATAGCAACCAAAAAATCAATGTAGAAATAGCTAATAATTGATTTTTTATTATTTTTTGAATGGGCATATATTCATAACTAAATTTAGGAGCAGATTTCCAATAGGAACGATCAATAACATTAATTTTCCCTTCACTGCTTGTTGCTTTATTACTAATAAATTTCATTTGAAGTTCATTCATGTATTGCGATTGCTTGTATCTATATTTTTCTGTTTGAGATAAGAAATTTACATAGGTGTCAAAATCAGTCCCAGAAAAACTCATTGACAAATTTTTAATCGCTAAGTACGGATTCAACAATACCAATCCATTAGAGATGCTATTTTGTTTTTTATAAGTATTTATCAATTTTTTATGTTGATTGTTATAAATTGTAGACGATTGTTCTTCTCCTTTACTCATTACAAACCCACTATAATTAAAAGGTAAATCTTTTATGTTTGTAACTTTATGTACCTTTAAAACTGAATCACGGAGTGAATTGAAATATGGATCATCAGGATCATGACTATCACCAATTTTAGAAACTTCTTCTTCAATAGCAGCTTTAAATTCAATTTTTGAAAGGTTTGGATATATTGAATTTCCTACAACTTGTGCCATTTTAGGAACGATAATGAAAAACAATAACCAAACACTTAATAAACTTAAGAGTGCTTTGTTTGAGTTTTGACTCTTTCCTGAGAATACTACAGTTACACAACATAAAATCATGTAAAACAGAATATAACTAACGGTTATTAACAATGATCTTGTAGTTATTGCACTATTGATTGTTTCATTTTCTATAAAAGAAATTCCCCATAAAGAAAATAAAGATGGTAAAAAGAAAAGTGAAGAAACTAAAAATAATCCTAAAGATTTCCCTAAAAGTATTTCTTTAATACCAGCCCCCTGAATATAAATTATTTTAATCGTTCCGTTTTCTTTTTCTGAAGTAATTGCAGCGTATCCCAAAAAGAATATTATTAAAGGTAGAATTAGCTGTAATAACATGGTGATATTTAAATCACCAAAACGAACTAAGCCTGTAGATAAACTTGCTTCAGAAAAATTTGCTGTATTCTGCCTATGAGATTCTAAAAAAATAGAATTACCTGTAAAACTTTCTAGTCCAGAATCAAAAATACTTAATGGATGTTGTGCCCTAAAAACGAATGACCCAAAATGTGCCATTCTATGTGGATGTTTGTCTGGATTTTCATCCCAACTTTTTCTTGAAGATTCTTGATGATGTTCTACTGAATGATGCTTTTTTTCAAAAGCGGCCCAACTATTAGCAGTAACATACCCTAAAACTGCTAAATAAATAAATAAAAGCACTAAAAGACCTTTAGTAATAAAGGTCTTTTTAAAAAATTGCTTTGCTATTAAAATAACAAGTTTACTTTTCATGGTAATTAAAATTTATAGGTAGCATTTAGCATGAAGTTTCTTGGAGCTCCTGGACCTAATCTTGAAGGATTCAAACCTCCTAACCAATAAGTATTGTTAAATAAATTGTTTACTTTAAGAGTTAATTGCATACTTGTATTATTTGGCTTGTAATATACAGCGGCATCAAAAACTGTGTAATCTGGTAATAATACTCTATTAATAGCATATGTAGGGTTGTACCAAGTATATCTTTCATCTACATATTGGGCACCAAAACCGATTCCAATACCTTTTAAAGTTTCATTCTTAAAATCGTAACGTCCCCAGAAGTTTGCATTATGCTTTGGAGCTCCTCCTATTCGTGCTCCAATAAATTCAGGTATTGCATCTTCTACAATTTTAGCATCTGTATAACCGTAAGAAGCTGTAAGTTGAAAATTTGATGTTATATAACCAGAAACATCAAATTCAAATCCTTTACTACGTTGCTTACCTCTTGTTGTTAAATTATCTAAATCATAAGTATTACCTAATAAGATATTTTTTTGAGTAATATCAAACAAAGCAATGTTTGCAAATATTCTACCATTTAAAAATTCTCCTTTTGCACCAATTTCTTTTAAACTACTTTCTAGAGGCTCGAACCTGCTTGGTGAAGCCGCCCAAAAGAAACCTTCTGCTGTTGGCGATAATGAAACTGTATTTGTGTGAGGTTGGAAGCCTTCTAAATAAGTTCCATATGCACTAATATTGTTAGTGATTTCATAAGTTAAACCAATTCTTGGTACAAATGCATTTGTTTTAAATTCTTTTTCATCCGCTTTATAATTAAAAATATCAAAAAACCATTCATATCTTAAGTTTACTAATGCGGAGAATTTTCCAATCTTAAATTGATTTTGAATGTATATTCCATCAGATGAATTTAAATTTGCAGGAATTGTTAATTCAGAAAGATTGTAAGCACTTGTGTTTCTTGCACCGTTAAAAGGGTTTTCTAAATCAAAATGAGGAACAGCAGGGACTGGCATTGTTACACCATTTACAACCATTTGTTGAAAGTTAGCTGCGTTACTTGGGTTAAAATTTGCTTGACCACCACTAACTGTTAAATAGCGTCTTGCTCTATTGAATCCTGCTCCAATTTTTCTTTCCCAACGTGAAGCATCATAACCAATCAATATTTTATTAGTAATGTTTCCTGCTTTAATATCGTAATTAAAATATGCACTAAAGTTATCTGTTTCCCAAAACTGTTGTCTTTTATCATATCTCATTCTTGCAAGTGTAGGAATTATAGTACCATTAATGTCAACAGCTGAACCGTCTATTCTGTGTTCAGCTAAATCTTCATCCCAAGTTTGCTTCATATATTGAGCATTAAAACCAAAGTTTTCAGAAAATTTTTTATTGAAGCTAGCCATAAATGTTAGCTCTTTTGTTTTGTAATGGTCGTTTGATGCGCCAACATTCATTGTAATAGGTGTACTATTGATATCATACTCACCATTTATTGCTCCAAAAATTGGCTGACCTCTATCTAAATTACCTTCGGCATTGTTGTAAATCAATTCTACATTAAATGAAGTGTTTTCATTAGGTATGTAACTTAAAGAAGGAGAAAATAAAATGGCATTGTTATTTACAACATCTCTAAATGAATCTGCTTCTTGAAAAGCTGCGTTAACACGATATAATAATGTTTTTGACTCGTTTAGTGGCCCAGTAAAATCTGCGGTAGCTCTAATTGTTCCAAAACTTCCAGTAGCTAAAGAAACTTCACTACGTTTTTCTAATAATGGTTTTTTTGTAACCATATTCACAGTTCCTCCTGGATCAGAACTAGAGAAAGTTACAGAAGAAGGTCCTTTGATAACTTCTACACGTTCTAAATGTGATGTTATTGGTTGTAAAAAGTAATACTGACGAGTACGCATACCGTTAACTATTTGACCATCATCAGCCTGAGTAATACCTCTAATATTATAGTGATTGTATAAGCCAGTAGCAGATACATTACTTACTGTTTTTACAGCATCTGGTAATTGAAAAGCTAAACGATCAGAAATAAGTTCTTTAGTTACACTAGCTACAGCTTGTGGTAGTTCTTTATTTTTGATAGCTATTTTAGTTGCTGAAAAAGAATAATCACTGTTATAATCTTTTCTTGTTCTACCAATTATTTCAACCGATTGTAAATACTCATTAGATAAAGCTAGTATTATTTTTCCTAGGCCATAATTTTGTTTTGATGTAATTGTTATTTCCTGTTGGTAAGTTTTGTAACCTACATAAGATATTTGAATAATATGCAATCCATCTTTTTTTGTTTCAAGATAAAATTTTCCGTCAAGGTCAGATGCAGTATGAGTTTTGTTATTGTTTTTGCTTACTATAACTGTAGCTCCATAAATAGGTTGCTTATTGGCATCTATTAGAACTCCACTAATTTTAGATTGTGAGTGGGCTATTTGATACACGCAAAATGTTATTGCGAATAGAATTAATTTATTAATTTTCATGTTGCTATATTTAAAAGGAATTATTTTATATTGTTTTGATGTATAATTCTTGTAATTGTTGTGCGTTAATAGTTGAAGTTTCAGCTGTATGAACTATTGTGCCTTGTTTCATGATACCTATTCTAGAACCTACATTTACCGCATTAAAAATATCATGAGTAGCCATAAGGATCCCTACTCCATTTTTAGCAAGTTTTTTGCAGATTTCTGTAAAATCAAAAGAAGCTTTAGGGTCTAAACCAGAAGTAGGCTCATCCATTAAAATATATTTAGCATTTTTAGATAATGCAATAGCAATACCCACTTTTTGACGCATCCCTTTTGAATAAGTAGCTAACTTTTTTCGATGAGCCTCTTCTTGAAGTCCAACGGTGTTTAAAAAAGTAATTAACTCCTTTTCTGAATATTTAAAACCAGCTAATTGACTAAAGAAGTTTAAATTCTCCAGCCCAGTTAAATTTCTATATAACTGAACTATTTCAGGTATATAAGCTATGTTTTTTCTTACGTTACTATTATTAAGAGAAGAGCTGTTGTTTATAGTAGCGGTTCCTGACGTTGGTTTTAATAGTCCTAAAAAAATATTAATGGTGGTTGTTTTACCAGCACCATTTTGCCCTAGTAGGCAAAATATTTCTCCTGGAGCTACTGAAAAATTTAAATCTTTTAGTGCATGTTTATCCCCATAGCACATAGATAGGTTTATGGCTTGTAGCATTGAGTAGGTTTGTGTAATAATTTGTTTTGTGAAAAGAATTTCCTAGATTAAAAAGCGAATAAAAAATATTCTATATATACTTAATAAGTAAAAGTTTGATTACATATTAATTGCTTTATAAAAGGAATGGTATATTATAAGTAAAATGGTGGTGCTCTCGAATTTTCAGCTCCTATAAAGGAAGTTGTAAAATGTGAATTTATATAGTATACATTTAATCTTTGATAAAAAGTATTTATAAAATATTGTTGTTTATCAATATTCGTATATAAATTGTTTAGATTTAAATAACAGAAAGAGCACTCGTTTTCAGAATCGCTAACTTTAACAATATCTTTAGAAGATGTAACTTTTGTTGAATTGTGATGAAAAAAAGAGTGAAAAAAAGTAGATAGGTGCATCATTATCATGAGTCCTAAAAAAAGTTTGCCTACTATTTTTTTGTGTTTTTTCACATGGCAAAGATATACATTTTTTCTTCTAACGCAACTTTGTTGCTTAATTGTGGTTTTAAAATTTTATCCGAACTGATTTTTGGTGTTAAAAACTTAAATTTTTTTATAAACTTCGTCAAAAGGTATTCTAAAGCGTTTTCCATAAACTCCTTCAGGTTTTCTAATACCACAAGAAACAATCATGTTGATTTCTGCACTAACTGGTAGGCCTAAAACACGTTTTATACGCCAAGTATCTGAACCTTCCATAGGGCAAGTATCATACCCTTCTGAAGCCATTGATAACATAAAAGTTTGAGCAGCTAAACCACAAGTTTTATGAGCAACAATTCGCATGTCGCTGTTTTTAACTTCACGATATATTGGTTTAAATAGTCCTGTAATTAAAGTTAACAGGTATTTAAATATGCCTAAAATTCCGAAGAAATCAAAATATACAAATGGAATGAGTTTTCCATAATAGTTTCTTGCTACTTTTTCTCTACTACTTTGTTTGGATTTTGGAGTGTTTTTCCCAAAGGCTTCATCCATAAAATCTAAATTAGCTTTTGCGCGTTTCCTCCATAAATCTTTTCTAACTACAAAAACAACTAATTCTTGTGCTGTTTTTGCGGCGTTTTGATTAAAACACAATGGAGCTATTTTTGTAATAACCTCTTTAGAGGTTATATGATAAAACTCCCATAGTTGCATGTTACTGCTAGTAGGAGCTAAGCTAGCTTGTTCTATACATTTTTTTACAATAGAAGAATCAATTGTTTTGTTTTCATCATATATTCTTACAGAACGGCGATAATTAATAGCTTCTGATACTGTTTTTTGTTGTGTCATAATAGGGTTATCCAAGTTTCATTAAAGCTTTAAGTTGTTTTAATTTTCCTTTATATGGAGCATATCGAGTAGGAATATCTAACCATGTGCCTCTTGTTACTATTCCTTTTTTATGAGAGAAAGTGTCAAATGTTTGTTTTCCGTGGTAGCCTCCAATTCCACTTTCACCAACTCCACCAAAAGGTAATCTGTTATTTGCAAAATGTACAGTAGTATCATTTACAGTACCTCCTCCAAATGAATAACGTTTTATAATTTTTTTAGCAAAAGAATTACGATTAGTAAATACATATAATGCTAAAGGTTTGTCATAATTAGAAGTGATTTTTTCAATATCATTTTCATTTTCATAAGAAATAACTGGAAAAATAGGTCCAAAAATTTCACCTTTCATACACTCACTATCTAAGCTAGGTTCATCTAACAAGGTAGGTGAAATATAGTTGCTATCTTTATTGGTTTTACCACCAATTAATACCTTTTCATTGGTTAACATTTTAGCTAAACGATCAAAATTTCGAGCATTTACAATACGAGGGTAATCTAGAGATTCACTAGGATTATCACCATAAGCTTTTGATATTTCTTCTTTAAAATAACGAACAAAACTATCTTTAACAGTTTTATGAATTAATAAATAATCTGGAGCAATACACGTTTGTCCTCCGTTAATAAATTTACCCCATACAATTCGTTTAGCGGCTAATTTAATATTAGCTGTGTCATCAACAATACATGGGCTTTTACCTCCCAGTTCTAATGTTACGGGAGTTAAGTGCTCAGCAGCTGCTTTAGCAACAATTTTTCCAACAGGAACACTACCTGTAAAAAAAATATAGTCCCAACGTTGTGCTAATAACTCCTGAGCAACTGGTACACCACCTTCAACAACAGTAACATGGTTGATGTCAAAAACATTTTCAATAATTTCTTTAGTTATTTTACTTGTATTAGGTGTTAATTCTGAAGGTTTTACAATAATTGTATTTCCAGCAGCTATAGCTCCAATTAAAGGAGAAAAAGCCAATTGATATGGGTAATTCCAAGGAGCAATAATTAAAACCGTTCCATAAGGTTCTTTGTATATCTTAGCAGAAGAGGGAAAGTTTAAAATAGAAGGTAAAACCCGTGTAGGTTTACTCCAAGAATGAATATTTTTAATAGTCATCCTTAATTCAGAAATCACAATAGAGATTTCAGTCATTACTGCTTCGTATTCCGGTTTTTTAAAATCATCGTACAAAGCTTTAATAATTTCACGTTCTCTTTTTATTAATTCTTTTAATAAGCGCTTTAAGATATTTTTTCTAAATGCTATATCTTTAGTTTGTTGGCTTGTAAAGAATTTTCTTTGATGCTGAATAAGTTGAGGGATGTTCATTTTGCTTAGAGTTCTTCTAGTTTTTTATTCATTAATTTGAACCATAATGGAGGAAATAGAGCTAGTAGCATCATTCCAGGATAACCCGTAGGCATTTGTGGACTTTCCGGTAATGATTTTAATAATTGGTAATGTTTACTTCCATTATAATGATGATCTGAATGTCGAGATAAATTAAACAACATTGTTTTCCCGATTACATGATCAGAGTTCCAGGAATGTGTTCTTTTAACGCGCTCATATCTTCCTCTTTCGTTTTTCTTACGTAATAGTCCGTAATGTTCAATATAGTTTACAGTTTCAAGTAATAAAATTCCTATTATTGCTGTGATTAAAAATATAAGAAGCATTTTTAATCCTAAGAAAAAGAATAAGCTACCTAGTAAAATAATATTACAAAAAGTATAGATTAACATTCTGTTTTGATAGTGAAACCAGCTTTTTTCTGAGTTTTTTAATCGTATGCTTTCTGTTTTCCAAGCCTGATAATAACTTTGAAAATGAGAGCGAAACCAAAAGAGGTAAATTATTTCATTTTTTCTTGCAGTAGCTGCGTCTTTAGGGGTTGCCACATTAAAATGATGACCTGCATTATGATAAGGTAGAAAGTGAGTGTTTAAAGAGGTTAGTAATAAAACTTCTCCTAAAAATTCATCAAACCTATTATTTCGATGACCAAGTTCATGGCCAACATTGATACCTATAACACCACACATTAATCCCATAGCAAAAACTCTACCAATAGTATCTGTAAATGTAAGGTTAGGATCTTGCATTATAATAAAGAACCATCCTAAAAAGAATAACTGTAAAGGAACGGTGAAGTATAAGATGCCAGTATATATCTTATTTTCTTTTTCTATATCTTCTTGATCTTGTGTGAGGTTTTTTTTATCTGGAGAAAAAAAAAGTTCCAAAAAAGGTACAAGCCCAAAAAATGTAATTAGTGGTAAAAAAGTAAATAAGCCATTTTGTGTAAAAGAAATATATACTGTTAGTGGTAAAACTAAAATAGATAAATACTTGAAGGCTTTCATTGTTGAAATTTGTCTAAATATACAAATTACATACAAGCATCCCAAATTGAATCTTTAGGTGTAGGTGCTACAACTTTAATAAAATCGTTATTTACAGGATGAATGAACTCAATTTTTCGTGCATGTAAATGAATACTTCCATCTTTATTACTTCTGTTAAATCCGTATTTTAAATCTCCTTTTATAGGGCTTCCAATGTTTGAAAGTTGCACCCTAATTTGATGGTGTCGACCAGTTTCTAAATCAATTTCTAATAAAGAGTAATTGTCTAAACGCTTAATGGTCTTATAATGAAGTATAGCTTTTTTGCTTTCCTTAATTTCTTTATCGTATGCTGAAGATTTATTGTTCTTTGGATTTTTTTTAAGGTAATTAATTAAAGTGTTACTTTCTTTTTTTGGTTGTTGTTTTACAACTGCCCAGTATGTTTTTTTTATGGTTTTATCACGTAACATTTTATTTAATCGCTCTAAAGCTTTCGAAGTGCGAGCATAAATAATTACACCAGAAGTAGGTCTATCTAACCGATGAACCGTTCCTAAAAATACATTTCCAGGTTTGTTATATTTCTTTTTAATGTATTCTTTAACAACATCGCTTAGAGGTTTGTCTCCAGTTTTATCACCTTGAGTAATGTCTCCAGAACGTTTATTAACAATTATTAAATGATTGTCTTCGTGTAAAACTTCAAGGGTTTCTTTGGTTGAATGCATTTTGTTACTTTGAGGTAGCTACCAATTATTTAAAATCCTTAGCTACATCATGGTTTACCTGTTCAATAAAACTTAAAAACTCATCACGTCCAAGTCCAGTTGAAGATGAAGTTATAAATGAATTAGGAAGTGTTTCCCATGTGTTTAAAAGCTTCTTTTTATAAGACGTAATTTGCTTGTTTAGTTTTGAACTTCCTAATTTATCTGCTTTAGTAAAAACGATACAAAAAGGAATTTGATTTTGGCCAAGGAATTGCATAAATTCTAAATCGATCTTTTGAGGATCATGGCGGCTATCAATTAAAACAAAGGTGCATACTAGTTGTTCTCTTTCTTTAAAATAATTTTCAATAAAATATTGAAAGATTGTTCTTTTCTTTTTAGAAACTTTGGCATAACCGTATCCAGGTAAATCCACTAAAAACCACTCGTCATTAATTTTAAAATGATTAATAAGTTGAGTTTTTCCAGGTTTTCCAGATATTTTAGCTAAATCTTTACGCTCCATTAACATGTTGATTAATGAAGATTTACCTACATTAGATCGGCCAATGAATGCATACTCAGGAAGTCGATCTTTTGGGGCTTTAGTAACATTAGAGTTACTCATTATAAAATCAGCTGATTTGATTTTCATGTAAATAAATAGCTTGTTATATATTACGTTTTGTTAACCACTCTTCTAAAAGACGATTAAACTCTTCAGGTGTCTCCATCATTGCTGCATGACCACATTTGTCTATCCAATATAAATCAGAGTTAGGTAATAATCTATGGAAATCTTCAGCAACTTCAGGAGGGGTTACTGTATCTTGTTTTCCCCAAATTAAACATGTTGGTTGCTCCATATTTGGCAAATCATTCGCCATATTATGCCTTACAGCGCTTTTTGCAATAGCTAATGTTCTAATTAATGTATTTCTATCATTAATAACTTCATAAACTTGATCAACAAGTTCATCAGTTGCTATCTCAGGATTGTAAAAAACATCACGAGTTTTGTTTCTAACAAATTCTTTATCTCCACGTCTAGGGTAATTATTCCCCATTGAATTTTCATATAAACCAGAACTACCAGTTAAAACTAGGGCAGCAATGTCTTTCGGATAGTGTTTAATATAGTATAAAGCAATATGGCCTCCTAATGAATTACCTAATAAAACAACATCTTTTAAGTTTTTGAATTCAATAAATTCATATATAAACTTAGCTAAATTTTTAACGTTTGTTTTTAGTAGAGGAAGTGAATATAAAGGGAGTTCAGGAATTATAACCTTATATCCTTTTTTTGATAAATAGCTAAAAGTTGCGTCAAAATTACTCAATGCTCCCATGAGCCCGTGTAAAACGATGATCGGTGTTCCTTCTCCAGCTTCTGCGTATGTAAATTTGCCTTCTTTTTTTAAAAATTCAGTCATAAAAAAGTTTGATTTGACTTATCGACAAATGTAGTTTTTTTTTAGCACATTTTCATTTTTATTATTTTCATTAGAAGAGATAGTGTAAAGGTGTTTGTTATCAGTGTTTTAAGTGTTGTAGTAAAACTTATTAACAAAGTGGGGTAAAGTGGTAAAAAGTGGTAATTTTTTTATATTTTTGATGCAAACTATCAATTTATTAAGTGGTAAACCTAATTGGGACATATGAGTGTAAGATGGATGCTAAAGGAAGGTTGATGATGTCATCGGCTTTTAAGAAGCAATTATCATCAGTGTTACAAGATGGTTTTGTTGTTAAACGTTCTGTTTTTCAGTCATGTTTGGAGTTGTATCCGATGAAAGAGTGGAGTTTGATGATGGGTAAAGTGAATAAGTTGAATCGTTTTGTTAAAAAGAATAATGATTTCATAAGGAGATTTACTGCGGGGGTAAAGATAGTGGAGGTTGACGCTTCTGGGAGGATTTTAATCCCGAAAGATTTATGTCAGTTTGCAGGTTTGAGTAAAGAGCTTGTCTTGTCTTCTGCTGTTAATATTATTGAGATTTGGGATAAAGTAGAGTACGAAAAAGTAATAGATGAAGCTGTTGTTGATTTTGCAGATTTGGCAGAAGAGGTGATGGGAAATACAGAGGTAGATGAATTATCATAGTCCAGTATTATTGAAGGAAAGTGTGGATGCGCTTGATATAAAAGAAGATGGTGTTTATGTGGATGTTACATTTGGTGGAGGTGGTCATTCACGGGAGATTTTGAGTCGCTTGGGAGAGAATGGGAGGTTGTTTGCTTTTGATCAAGATCCAGATGCACATGCTAATAAAATTGAAGATGACCGATTTGTATTGATAGGCGAGAATTTTAGATTTATATCTAGGTTTTTGAGGTTTTATGGAGTGAAGAAGGTTGATGGTGTTTTGGCTGATTTGGGGGTTTCTTCTCATCAGTTCGATGCTGCTGAAAGAGGTTTTTCAACAAGGTTCGATGCTGATTTGGATATGAGGATGGATCAGAAGTCAAAGCTTTCAGCTAGGAAAATTATAAATACTTACGGAGAGCAAGAGTTGTCTGATGTTTTGTTTTTGTATGGAGAGCTTAGAAATGCTAAGGTATTGGCTAAAACAATAGTTGAGGCTAGAGAGGTAGAAGAAGTGAAAACAAGTTTTCAATTAAAAGAGGTTTTACAAAGGTTTCTTCCTAAGGCGAAAGAGCATAAGATATTGGCTCAAATATTTCAAGCTATTCGTATAGAAGTAAATCAAGAACTAGAGGTGTTAAAGGAGTTTTTGCAGCAAATGCCGCAGTTGTTAAATGAGGAAGGACGATTAAGTGTAATAGCATATCATTCTTTAGAGGATAGGTTGGTTAAGCGCTTTATTAGAACTGGATTGTTTAGTGGTGAGCCTGAGAAAGATTTTTTTGGAAACATAAGTGTTCCTTTAAAAAAGGTGGGGAAGTTAATTGTGCCTACTAGAGAAGAGATAAAAGAGAATAATAGGGCTAGGAGTGCTAAGTTAAGGATAGCAACGCTAAAATAGTTTTTATGTCTAAAGTTAGAAGAAGTGTTTATGATGTTTTGAGGGGTAGTTTTCTTACTGATGAAAGTGCTTTTAAAAACTGGCGAATACTTATTTTTATAGTAGGATTGTTACTTATCATGATTTCAAGTGCGCATAGTGCAGATGCAAAGGTGGTAAAGATAGCGGAGTTGAATAGAGAAAAAAGACGGTTAAGGGCGGAAAATGTTGATACGAGTACTATTTTAATGCGGATGAAGTTAGAAAGTAGTATTCGTAAAAAGGTGAAAGGAAAAAAACTTAAGCCGGCAAAAACTCCCCCGAAAAAAATTAAAGTAACCTTAAAAAAAGAATAAATAATAATGGTGGTAAAAAAAGGCATATTAAATAAACTCTATGTAGTTGTAATTTTAATGACGCTTTTTTTTGTGGTTATTGTTTTTAGGGTTTTTAAACTTCAGTATATAGATGGAGATAAGTATAGGAAATTATCTCAAGAAAAAACAGTTAGAAACGACACAATATTCGCAAATAGGGGGAATGTGTATGCTTCGGATGGTAATTTATTAGCAACTTCAATGTCTAAATTTACTATAAGAATGGATGTGATGACGGTGAAATCTGGTGTTTTTGAAAAAAATATTAGAGGGTTGTCAGAGTCTTTGTCTAGATTGTTGGGGAAATCAGCAGATTATTATCAAAAAAAATTAAGAAACGCAAAAAAAACGTAAAAACCGTTATTTGTTAATTGCAAGAAATATAGGGTATAATGATTATGCTAAAATAAAAACTTTTCCAATTTTAAGGCTAGGTATTTATAGAGGAGGTTTTATTGCTGAGCAAGAAACTGTAAGGGTGCATCCAATAGGTAAGATTGCGGAAAGAACGATAGGTTATGATGATTACAGAGGAGGGGCAGGTATAGAAGGAGCTTTTGCAGGTTACATGGAGGGGAAAAATGGAATGAGATTGAAGCAGAAAATTGCAAAAGGGCAGTGGAAACCGATTAATGATGTAAATGAGAAAGAACCCATTGATGGTCATGATATAATAACAACAATCGATGTTAATATTCAAGATATAACTCATCATGCTTTATTAAAAAGGTTAGAAGATTTTGATGCAGAGCATGGATGTGCTGTTGTTATGGAAGTGGCAACTGGTAAAATTAAAGCGATTTCTAATCTTGGTAGAACTTCAAAAGGGAAGTATTATGAAAAAAGAAATTATGCTGTATGGGAAAGTCATGAACCAGGATCAACATTTAAGTTAGCGAGTTTAATGGCGGCTTTAGATGATAAGGTTGCAGATACTTCTACGGTAGTTGACTGTGGTAAAGGGAAAATTTTTATTAATAATAGAAAAGTTGAGGATAGTAAGTATGGGGGGTACGGAAAGATATCGTTAGCTAGAGTTTTTGAGGTTTCATCAAATGTTGGGATTGTAAAGACAATAAGAAAGCATTATGATAAAAACCCTAAAAAATTTATTGATAAAATTAAATCCTTTGGTTTAGATAAACAAACTGGAGTAAAAATAAAAGGAGAAGGAAAGCCTTATATACCCAATCCGAAGGAAAAAAGCTGGAGTCCTATTTCATTAGAGTGGATGGCTTGGGGTTATGGAGTTTCGTTGACGCCTTTGCAAACGCTAGCTTTTTATAATGCAGTAGCTAATAATGGGAAGTTAGTTAAGCCTTATTTTGTGAAAGAGTTAAGGATGGGGAATAGAGTTGATAAAAGTTTCGGAACAGAAGTTTTGAAAGAGAAAATAGCTTCTCAAAAAACATTAGATAAAATTAGAAAAGTGATGGAGAATGTAGTTGAGAAAGGAACTGCTAAAAAAATATATTCTTCTAATTTTTCAATGGCAGGTAAAACAGGTACTGCAAAAAAATACATTCCAAGGCATAAAGATGGAAATGGAAAAGTGGTAGCTGGTCATTATTCAAATAAAAAATATGTGGCATCATTTGCTGGTTTTTTTCCAGCTAAAGAGCCTAAATATTCATGTATAGTTGTAGTGCACGAGCCTAAGAAAGAAAAAGGATATTACGGGGCGGATGTTGCTGCTCCTATATTTAAAGAAATAGCACAAAAAATATACACAACTACACCTATTGATAATCAGTCAGTTTCTGATACTATTTCTTTTGCGAAAATAGATAAACAATATCAGGATTATTATGAGAAATTAGGGAAGTACAAAACAATTATGCCAAAGGTTGTTAATATGAGTGGTATGGATGCTATTTCGTTGTTGGAGAATATGGGGTTGAAAGTCAAATTCTCTGGAATGGGGAAGGTGATGGAGCAATCAATAAAAAAAGGAGTGAAAGTATCAAAAGGAGCAACTGTTTATTTAAGATTATTATAGTTGAAAAGGTTAAAAGACATATTGTATAAGGTATCTGTAAATTCTATTTTCGGAAGTACAGATGTGGGGATTAATGAAGTTATTTTTGATAGTAGAAAGGTTGGTGATAAAGATCTTTTTGTTGCTCAAAGAGGAGTGTCTGTTGATGGGCATTTGTTTATAGATAAAGCTATTTTATCTGGGGCTTCTGTTATTGTTTGTGAGAAAACTCCAGAAGCTAAAGATGAGAGAGTGACTTATGTTGAGGTAGATAATTCAAGTAGTGCTTTGGCTATTATTTCAGCTAATTTTTATGAAAATCCTTCGAAGAAATTAAAATTAATAGGGGTAACTGGTACAAATGGTAAAACAACTATTGCTACACTTTTGTGTCAGTTATTTAAGAAGACTGAATTTAAAGTAGGTTTATTATCTACCGTAAAAGTTGTAGTTAATGCTAAAGAGTATAAAGCAACACATACCACTCCAGATTCGGTTATGATTAATAGATATTTAGCTGAAATGGTGGAAGAAGGTGTTGAGTATTGTTTTATGGAAGTGAGTTCGCATGGAATTCATCAAAAAAGAACAGAAGGGTTAGAGTTTGTTGGTGGGGTGTTTACAAATCTATCTCACGATCATTTAGACTATCATGAAACGTTTGCTGAGTATAGGGATGTTAAAAAAGAGTTTTTTGATTCATTACCTAAGACGTCATTTGCTTTGGTGAATATTGATGATAAAAACGGACAGATAATGCTGCAAAACTGTAAAGCTAATAAGCAAACATATGCATTAAAAACATTAGCTGATTTTAAAGCTAAGGTTTTAGAGAAAAGTTTTTCAGGAAGTTTGTTAACTGTAAATGGAGTAGAAGTTTGGACAAAGTTAATAGGTGTTTTCAATGCGTATAATTTGTTGGCAATATATGGTGTGGCAAATTTATTAGGCTTGGAGAAAATTGAAATATTAAGATTGTTGAGTGATTTGGAGAGTGTTAGTGGTCGTTTTCAGTACACTGTATCAGATGATAGAGTAACTGGGATTGTTGATTATGCACACACGCCAGATGCTTTAAGAAATGTTTTACAGACGGTAAATGATATAAGAACAGGGAATGAACAAGTAATAACTGTTGTTGGTTGTGGTGGAGATAGAGATAAAACTAAAAGGCCAAAAATGGCTCATATAGCATCTCAATTAAGTAATCAGGTAGTATTTACTTCAGATAATCCAAGAACTGAAGATCCGCAAGTAATAATTGATGAGATGGAAGTAGGAGTGGCTGCTGAAAATTACAAAAAAACATTGTCAGTTTTAGATCGACGGCAGGCTATAAAAACGGCATGTAAGTTGTCTAAGCCTGGTGATATAATTTTAATAGCAGGAAAAGGGCATGAAAATTATCAAGAGATAAATGGTGAAAGAAGTCATTTTGATGATTTAGAAGAAGTGATAAATTGTTTTAATCAATTAAAAAAATCATAACGAATGCTGTATTATATTTTTCAATATTTAGAAAATGAATTTAATTTAACTGGAGCAAGTGTGTTTCAGTTTATAACATTTCGTGCAGCATCTGCATTTATTTTGTCGTTATTGATATCTATGATTTTTGGAAAAAAAATCATAAACTTTTTAAGGAGACAACAAGTAGGAGAAACTGTTCGTGATTTAGGGTTAGATGGGCAAGCTCAAAAATCTGGTACTCCAACTATGGGAGGAATCATCATTATTTTGGCAACTTTAATACCAGTATTGTTGTTAGCAAAGCTTGAAAATATTTATATCATAATATTATTGATAACCACATTATGGATGGGGGTTATTGGTTTTACTGATGATTATATAAAAGTATTCAAAAAAGATAAAGGAGGATTAAAAGGTAAGTTTAAAGTTTTAGGTCAAGTAGGTTTGGGTGTAATTGTAGGAGCGATGCTTTATTTTCATCCAGATGTAACAATAAAAGAACAATTGCCTCTAGCAGAACAAACTATTCAGGAAAATGGAAAAAAGAAAGTTTTTGGAGATGCGCATAAATCTACAAAAACAACAGTTCCTTTTTTGAAAGATAATGAATTGGATTATGCAAAAGCATTAAGTTTTTTAGGAGACGGTTATAGGAAATATGGTTGGGTAGTGTTCATTTTTGTTGTAGTTTTTATTGTAACAGGAATATCTAATGGAGCTAATTTAACAGACGGAATAGATGGGTTAGCGGCAGGTACGTCGGCAATAATGGTTATTGCGTTGGCAATTTTTGCATGGGTATCTGGAAATATAATTTTTGCAGATTATTTAGATGTAATGTACATACCAAAGTCAGGGGAAATGACTGTTTTTATATTTGCTTTTGCAGGAGCTTTGATAGGCTTTTTATGGTATAATACCTTTCCAGCTCAGGTTTTTATGGGAGATACAGGTAGTTTAACTATTGGAGGTATCATAGCTGTAATTGCTATTGCTATTCGAAAAGAATTATTGTTGCCTATTTTGGCTGGGGTTTTTGTAATTGAGAATTTATCAGTGATTTTACAAGTGTCTTATTTTAAATACACAAAGAAGAAATTTGGTGAAGGTAGACGAATTTTTAAAATGTCACCTATCCATCATCATTATCAAAAAAGCGGGTTTCACGAAAGTAAGATTGTTACCAGATTTTGGATTGTAGGTATTTTATTGGCAGTATTTGCTATGGTAACCCTAAAGTTGAGATAAATGAAGCGATTGGTTGTTTTAGGAGGTGGAGAAAGCGGAGTAGGTACAGCTCTTTTAGGGAAACAAAAAGGTTTTGAGGTTTTTGTTACCGATAAAGGAGTGATAGCAGAAAAATATAAAAAAGTTCTTTTAAATAATGTTATTGAATTTGAAGAAGGTAGGCATACAGAGTCTGAAGTGTTTTCTGCTGATGTGGTAATGAAAAGCCCAGGGATTCCTGATAGTGTTCCATTGGTTCAAGAATTAAAACAAAAAGGAATTTTAGTTATTTCTGAAATAGAATTTGCAAATGAGTTTACTCAGGCAACGTTAGTAGGAATAACAGGAGCAAATGGTAAAACAACTACCACTTTGATTACGCATTATTTATTAAAAAATGCTGGATTGAATGTTGGTGTAGCGGGTAATATTGGTGATAGTTTTGCAAAGCAATTAGTAGAACAGAGTTATGATGAGTATGTGTTGGAATTGAGTAGTTTTCAGTTAGATGGAATTAATAATTTTAGTCCTCACATAGCTATAATAACAAATATAACTCCTGATCACCTAGATAGATATGATAACAATTTTGATAAGTATATAGCGTCAAAATTTAGAATAACAAAAAATCAAACAGAAAAAGATTTTTTAATATATGATGCTGATGATAAGGTAGTCACTGACTGGTTGGAAAATAATATAACAAAAGCAATATTAGTTCCTTTTTCATTAGAGAAAGAATTGGTTTATGGTGTTTTTGTAAGAAAAGATAAAATAATAATGAAATTAAATACAGAAGAGGTTCTAATGAATGTTTCAGATTTGAAATTACAAGGTAAGCATAATACAAAAAATGCAATGGCTTCTGCTATGGCGGCAAGATTGTTGAAAGTGAGAAAAGAAACTATTGCAGAAAGTTTATCAGACTTTGAAGGTGTTGAGCATCGTTTAGAGAATGTGCAAAAAATCAATGGTGTTCAATATATAAATGATAGTAAAGCAACCAATGTGAATGCAACATATTATGCCTTGGAGTGTATGGATAGTGCTACTGTTTGGATTGTAGGTGGTGTAGATAAGGGAAATGATTATGCAGATTTATTGCCATTGGTAAGAGAAAAAGTAAAAGGTATTGTTTGTTTAGGTTTAGATAACCAAAAGATAATTGAAACTTTTGGAAATGTGGTTGATGTTTTGGTACAGACGGCTGGAGCTGAAGAAGCTGTTAAGGTAGCGCATAAGATTGCTCAGAAAGGTGATACTGTTTTATTATCGCCAGCTTGTGCTAGTTTTGATTTATTTGATAGCTATGAAGATAGGGGATTGAAATTTAAAGAAGCAGTAAAGAATTTATAGATTAAAAAAAGAGTTAAATAGTAAATGAAATCCATTTTTCAACATATTAAAGGAGATAGAGCAATTTGGGCTATTGTTACTGTGTTGGCAATATTTTCATTTATGCCAGTGTATAGTGCTAGTACAAATTTAGTGTATGTTGTTGGTAATGGTTCAACTATAGGACATTTAATAAAGCATGTTGTTTTATTAATTACTGGTTTTGCTGTGATTTATGGAGTACATAAAGTTCCTTATAGGTATTTTAGTGGAGGATCTGTATTGATGCTTCCAATAGTAGTGTTGTTGTTAATTTTTACAATGGCACAAGGTACTGTAATTGAAGGGGCAAATGCTAGTAGGTGGATTCATATACCTTTTGTTGGGATAGGGTTTCAAACATCTACATTGGCAGGCTTAGTGTTAATGGTATATGTGGCAAGATATTTAGCAAGAAATAAAGAAAAACAAATACAGTTTAAAGATAGTTTGTTGCAATTATGGTTGCCAGTTGGACTGGTATTGATATTAGTATTACCAGCAAATTTTTCAACTACAGCCATCTTTTTCACTATGATTTTATTGTTGGTATTCATAGGTGGATACCCTTTAAGGTATATAGGTTATATATTAGGTATTGGTTTGTTTTCATTGTTGTTTTTTATACTAGTAGCAAAAGCGTTTCCAGACGCTATGCCTAACCGTGTTAATACTTGGCAAAGTAGGTTAGAGAGTTTTTCTAAGTCAGAAGGAGCTGAGAGTTACCAAGTTGAGAAAGCTAAAATAGCAATAGCAACTGGAGGGCCAATAGGAAAAGGTCCTGGAAAGAGTGTGCAGAAAAATTTTCTACCGCAATCATCATCAGATTTTATTTATGCAATAATTGTTGAAGAATATGGATTGTTGGGTGCGCTTTTAGTAGTTTTTATTTATTTCTTATTGTTGTTTAGAATATTGATAACAGCAAAAAAGGCGACAACAATTTTTGCAACATTAATGGTGGTAGGAGTAGGTATTCCCATTGTTTTTCAAGCTATGATTAATATGGCTGTAGCTGTAAATATTTTACCAGTTACAGGTCAAACATTACCTTTAATAAGTAGTGGAGGTACCTCAATATGGATGACTTGCTTTGCTTTAGGAATGATATTGAGTGTAAGTGCTTCAAAGAATGAAACTGAGGAAACGATTTTAGATGATAACCCTTTAGATATTTTACATGAAACAATCGATTAAGGTTATAATAAGTGGAGGAGGAACAGGAGGCCATATTTATCCTGCTATTGCTATTGCAAATGAAATTAAGCTAAGGTACCCTAATGCTAGTATTTTATTTGTGGGAGCTAAAGATAAAATGGAGATGGAAAAAGTACCTCAAGCCGGTTATGATATAAAAGGGTTGTGGATTTCTGGAATCCAACGTAAGTTAACATTAAAAAATTTAATGTTTCCTTTTAAGTTATTAAGTAGTTTATGGAGGGCAAATAGTATTATAAGGAAATTTAAACCTGATGTGGCAATAGGTACGGGAGGATTTGCAAGTGGACCTACTTTAATAGTTGCTGCTAATAAAGGAATTCCTACGTTAATCCAAGAACAAAATTCATACCCTGGAATAACAAATAAATTGTTAAGTAAAAAAGCAGAAAAAATTTGTGTAGCATATGATAATTTAGAACGCTTTTTTCCTTCTGATAAAATTATAAAAACAGGGAATCCTGTTAGGCAAGATTTGTTGTTTATTCATTCTAAAACTGAAGAGGGTAAGAAGTTTTTTAAAATAATAGCAAATAAGAAAACAGTATTGGTTTTAGGAGGTAGTTTGGGTGCAAGAAGAGTAAATCAATTGATAGAGTCTCAGTTAGGCTTTTTCAAAGAGAATAATATGCAGGTTATATGGCAATGTGGTAAGTTGTATTATGATGAGTATAAAAAGTATAATCTAAATGAAAATGTTCAAGTACATCAGTTTTTGAATAGAATGGACTTGGCATATGCTGCTTCTGATTTTATTGTTTCTCGAGCAGGTGCAAGTTCGGTTTCTGAATTATGTATTGTAGGGAAGCCTACGGTTTTTATCCCGTCTCCCAATGTGGCAGAAGATCATCAAACTAAAAATGCTAAAGCTATTGTGGATAAACATGGAGCAATTTTGGTGAAAGAAAGTGAATTAGATACATTTCCAATTGTACTGGAAACGTTGTTGAAAGATAAAGGAAAGCAAGAAAGTTTAAGTGAAAATATTAAAACTTTAGCATTACCTAATGCAACAAATGATATTGTAAACGAAATAGAAAAAATAATCCATTTTAAGGAGTAGATGAATTTAAATAAGATACATAATGTTTATTTTATAGGAGTTGGAGGTATTGGAATGAGTGCTATTGCTCGTTATTTTTCTGTGAATGGAAAAATAGTAGCAGGTTATGATAAGGTAGAGACACCAATTACTAATTCATTAAAAAGTGTAGGTATAGAAATTCATTTTGATGATGCTGTTAAAAATATTCCGTTGTCGTTTTTAGATAAGGAATCAACAGTGGTGGTTTATACACCTGCCGTGTCTGATGAACATCAGGAACTCACGTATTTCAAAGCTAATAATTATACTGTTTTAAAGCGGGCTGAAATATTAGGAGAGATTACAAAAAATTCTTTTTGCTTAGGTGTTGCAGGAACCCATGGAAAAACAACAACTTCTTCGATTTTGGGTCATATAATGGCACCAGTAAAGGCTACATCTTTCTTAGGAGGAATAGCTGAGAACTATAATTCGAATTTGATTTTAGGTGGAGAAGAGGTTTCAGTTGTAGAAGCAGATGAATTTGATAGATCGTTTTTAAAGCTATCTCCAAATATAGCTTGTATTACTTCTATGGATGCTGATCATTTAGATATTTATGGAGAGGCTGATGCTTTAGAACAATCATTTAGAGAGTTTGCTAATAAAGTTACAGATACACTAATTATAGCAAAAGGATTACCTATTGAGGGATTAACATATGCTATAAATGATGAAGCTGACTACATGGCTTTCGATATTGAAATAAATGATGGAGCTTATGTGTTTAGTGTAAAAACACCAACTAAATTAATAAAAAATATAGAGTTTTATTTGCCAGGGAGGCATAACTTAATGAATGCTTTAGCAGCATTTGCTATGGCGGATGTATATGGTGTTTCTTTAGAGGTGATAAAAGAGCAATTAAAAACATTTAAAGGTGTTCAGAGAAGGTTTTCATATAAGATAAAAACGAACAGCGTTGTGTTGATTGATGATTACGCACATCACCCTACAGAAATAAATGCAATAGAAAATTCTGTGAGAGAAATGTATCCTAATGAAAAAGTATTAGCGGTTTTTCAACCACATTTATTTAGTAGAACACAAGATTTTTCAGATGATTTTTCTAGGGCTCTTTCTAAGTTTGATGAAGTTTTAATGTTAGATATATACCCTGCTAGAGAGTTGCCAATAAAAGGAGTTACTTCATCATGGTTATTAGATAAAATGTCTCTTGAGAATAAAAAGCTAACAACAAAACAAAAAATAGTTCAAGACGTTTTAAAATCTGAAGCTAAAATCATAGTAATGATTGGTGCAGGAGATATAGGTTTGTTAGTAAATGACGTGAAAGTTAAATTAGAAGAAAAGTATAAGGTTTAAAAGTGAAAAAAATAGTACCATACATATCATTAGTGGTTTTAGTAGTGGCTTTACTCTTTTTGTACGGGTTTACGTCTACTAGAAATAATGCGAAAAAAGTAAAAAATACTATTGTTGAATTTGAAGCAGGAGATAATAACTTCTTGACGCACAAAGCGGTTGATAAATTGTTAATACAAAGTCGAGAATTTGTTAAAAACCAACCAAAAAGAATAGTAGATTTACACTTTCTAGAAACTAATGTTTCAGCGAACCCATATGTAGAAAAAGCAACTGTTTTTTTAACTATAGATGGTATGTTGAAAACTATCATAAAACAACGAAAACCAATAGTTCGAGTTGTTGATAAAAGTGAGTCCTATTATGTTGATAAGTATGGTGTTAAGATGCCTTTATCAGCAAATTTTTCGGCTCGTGTACCTTTAGCTTCTGGTGTGAAAAGTACTGAAGAAATAAAAGAATTGATTCAGTTAATAACGACAATTTCAAAAGATGACTTTTTTACAAAAGAGATCATTGCAATTGAAAAAAATGCTCAAAACGAATATGTTTTTACAGTTCGTACAGGAAGCTATAAAATAATTTTTGGAAAGCTTAAAAACGTAAAAGTTAAGTTTAAAAAACTTAAAGCATTTTATAATAAAGCGTTAATAGATGGTACTATAAAAAAGTATAAAAAAATAAATGTAAAATATCACAATCAAGTTGTGTGCACAAAACAAAATCAAGATGGAAAACAATAAAATAGCAGTTGGGTTAGATATTGGTACTACCAAAATTGTTGCCATGATTGGTCGTAAAAACGAATATGGAAAACTTGAAGTTTTAGGTATTGGTAAAGCGAAAAGTTTAGGTGTTAAACGAGGTGTGGTAAATAATATAACACAAACAATACAATCTATTCAACAAGCTGTTGATGAAGCACAAAGTGTTTCGGGGCAACAAATAGAAGAGGTTGTAGTTGGAATAGCTGGTCAACATATAAGAAGTTTACATCATAGTGACTATATAACAAGAGAAAAGTCAGATGAAGTAATAGATGAGTTAGATATTGAGAATTTAGTAGAGCAAGTACATAAGTTGGTAATGTTACCAGGTGAAGAAATTATTCATGTATTGCCTCAAGAATATAAAGTAGATAGTCAGTCAGACATCAAAGAGCCTATAGGAATGTATGGAGGAAGGCTAGAAGCCAACTTTCATGTAGTGGTTGGTCAAGTATCTTCTATAAGAAACATAGGGCGATGTGTGAAAAGTGCTGGATTAAGTCTTTCAGATATTACACTTGAACCATTAGCATCAGCCTCAGCTGTTTTGAGTCAGGAAGAAAAAGAAGCAGGAGTTGCTCTAATTGATATAGGTGGAGGAACAACTGATTTAGCTATTTTTAAAGATGGTATAATTAGGCATACTGCTGTAGTACCTTTCGGTGGAAATGTAATTACTGAAGATATTAAAGAAGGTTGCTCAATTATAGAAAAGCAAGCAGAGTTATTAAAAACTAAATTTGGTTCAGCATGGCCAGGAGAAAATAAAGAAACAGAAATTGTTTCTATTCCAGGTTTAAGAGGAAGAGAACCTAAAGAAATTACATTAAAGAATTTATCAAAGATTATTCATGCTCGTGTTCAAGAAATTATAGAGCATGTATATTTAGAGATAAAAAATTATGGCCATGAAACTCAAAAAGGAAAACTAATAGCTGGTATTGTTCTTACTGGAGGAGGATCACAGTTAAAGCATTTACGTCAATTAGTTGAGTACATTACAGGAATGGATGTACGAATAGGATATCCTAACGAACATTTAGCAGGAGATTCTGATGATGTTTTATCTAGTCCTGCTTATGCAACTGCTGTAGGTTTATTAATGGAAGGTTTAGAAAAACAAAGAAAAGAGGAAGAAGAAAATGTTGAGGAAGAAATCATTGAAGAACCAGTTTTTGAAAGAGAGATAATAAAAGACGAAATAGAAGAGCAGGAAAAACCTGTTGTAGAGAATAAAAGTAAGACACATAAATCTAAATCTTTTTTTGAAAAGTTTACAGAACGATTCAAAGAGTTTTTAGATAATGCAGAATAATTAATTATATAAGAATTACTCCTATTTATTCCCCTAAAGAGGAGTTTAGTAAACAAAAATTTAATAAAAGAAAAGTTATTATGAGCGCAGAATTTGATAACATTTCATTCGACATGCCTAAAACACAATCGAATGCCATTAAAGTAATTGGTGTTGGTGGGGGAGGAAGTAACGCAGTAAATCACATGTATAGCAAACAAATTCACGGAGTAGATTTCGTAATTTGTAATACAGATTCTCAAGCGTTAGAAAACAGCCCAATACCTAATAAAATTCAGTTAGGAGCACACTTAACATCAGGTTTAGGAGCTGGAGCCAACCCTGAGGTTGGAGCGCAAGCAGCTGCAGAAAGTATTCAAGAAATTCAACAAATGTTGAGTACTCATACTAAAATGGTGTTTATCACTGCTGGTATGGGAGGTGGTACTGGTACTGGAGCGGCTCCAATTATTGCTAAAATTGCAAAAGATATGGATATATTAACGGTAGGAATCGTTACTATGCCATTTCAATTTGAAGGAAGAATGCGCTCAAAACAGGCTCAAACAGGTATTGATGAGTTACGTAAAAATGTAGATTCTTTAATTGTTATAAACAATAATAAATTACGTGAAGTTTATGGGAATTTAGGTTTTAAGGCTGGATTCTCTAAAGCTGATGAAGTATTGGCAACTGCAGCTAAAGGTATAGCAGAGGTAATTACACATCACTATAAACAAAATATTGATTTACATGATGCAAAAACTGTGTTATCTAACAGTGGTACTGCAATTATGGGGTCAGCAAAAGAAACAGGTGCTAATAGAGCTAAAAATGCTATTGTAAAAGCATTAGATTCTCCTTTATTGAATGATAATAAAATTACTGGAGCTAAAAATGTATTGCTATTAATAGTTTCTGGAGCTAATGAGGTTACCTTAGATGAAATAGGAGAAATTAACGATCATATTCAAGAAGAAGCTGGATTTGATGCTAACATTATCATGGGAATAGGAGAAGATGAGTCATTGGAAGATGGACTATCTTTAACTATTGTTGCAACCGGTTTTGCTGCTGATCAACAAGGTAATATAACTAATACTGAAGTTAAAAAAATTGTTCACACCTTAGAAGATGAACAAAAAGCAACGTATACTTTTGACGAGCAAAAAATAGAAAAAGCTGCAACAATAAATCAACCATTAACTCCTAAGACTGAACAAAAAATAGTTCATGTTTTAGAAGAAGAAAAAGAAGTAATAAAACCAAAGATAGATTTAATAGCTACTACTGATGTTATTAAAAATATAGAGGTTGTATACGATGAGATTGCTATAGAGAATATTTCTGAAGAAGATTTTATCATTACAAATATTTCAGAAGTAAAAGAAGAGATTAAAGAAGAAAAACAACAGTATATTCAACAAGATTTATTGTTTGATTTACCATTAAACTCTTATGAAGAAATAAAACCAAACCCAGCACTTGTAGAAACAACTGAAGATATTAAAAGTATTGAGGTGAAAGCTGAAGAAGTAAAACCTTTAGTAAAAGAAACTCAAAAGCGTTATGTTTTAGATGATTTTAATGTTGAACCAACTATAGGAAAAAGTTCTACGCCAACAATTAAAAATGAAGTTGAAGAAGCTTTACGTTTTGAAGTGAAAACTAAAACTGAAGAGAAAGTTACAACTGATACTTCAAATGAAGAGGTAACACCTTTAAGTTTAACGATTTCTGAGCTACAAAGAAAAGCTCAAGAAAGACGTGAAAAAATGAAAGGATTTAATTATAAGTTTGCTGATCAAGTTAGTAAAAATATAGATGAAATTGAACGTCAACCAGCTTACAAAAGGTTAGGAGTAGATATTGAAACTAATAAAGATATTAGTAAATCTGATACAGCATTGAATACCGATAATAATGATTTGTTACAATCTAATAACTCATTCTTACATGATAATGTAGATTAATAATACAATTTTAAATATTTTTAAATTCCTGAGTAATCAGGAATTTTTTACTTAAAAAACTAAAAAAATGGGTGTACAGCAAGAGGTAATGAATAAAATGAAAGAAGCTATGAAATCGAAAGATACAGTAGCTTTAACTGCATTAAGAGCATTAAAGTCAGCTTTTATGCTTGCAAATACAGAAGGAGGTGCAAATGAATTATCTTCAGAAGAAGAAATGAAAATAATTCAAAAACAAGTTAAACAACGTAAAGACAGCGCGAAAGTTTTTACTGATCAAGATAGATTAGATTTGGCAGAACCTGAATTAGCAGAAGCTAAAGTGTTAGAACAATTTTTACCAGAAGCTTTAAGTGAAGATGAAATTGAAAAAGTAGTAGTAGCTACTATAAGTCAAGTTGGAGCTGAAGGAATGAAAGATATGGGTAAAGTAATGGGGATTGTATCACAAAAGTTAGCGGGACAAGCAGATGGTAAAATTATATCAGGAATTGTAAAAGCAAAACTTTCATAATTTTTTGACCTTGTAGTTCAATTGGATAGAACATCAGATTTCGGCTCTGACGATGAGGGTTCGAGTCCTTCCTGGGTCACAAATAAAAAGCAACAGAATAATTTCTGTTGCTTTTCTTGTTTAAGGGGAAATATAATATTAGGGATTTAAAGACGGCGAAATTATATAACTACTAAATAGTTGTTTGTAACATTTGTTACATAAGTACGTGCTAGAATAGTTAATTTCTTGTTAAAGAAAATACTTTTTTATTGTGGTTTTATGAGTAGTTGGTTTATATCATCATGAAAATATATCATTGAACTTTCTATATGACCTATATAGTTGAATTTAGTTAGTTCATCTAAAATTAATGAACGTAACTCATTTGAGTTACATACTGCAACATGAAGCATAAAATCAGTTTTGCCTGCCATGTGGTATAATTTAATTACTCCATTAATTTTTCTAACATTTTTTATAAATGAATTAATAACTTCTCGCTCGTGTTTGTTAAGTTGTATAGAAATCATTACTTCAATATTAAACTCTAACTTATTTAAGTTAAGGTTAGCGTTAAAAGATTTAAAAAAACCATCTCTAGTTAATCTTTTTAAGCGTTCATGGCACGTAGAAGCTGCTATTTCTAATTCTGCTGCTATTTCTTTATTTGATAACCGAGCATTTTTCTGTAATAAGTTCAAAATTTGAATATCTTTTTGATCTAACTTCATTTTAAATATTTTTATAGAATAAATTTCATATTTATGTTTTTTTTAATGTATTAAATTCAATAATAAGCGTATTTTATTGAATTTTGTACAAATATAATTAAATAATTTAAACATGAATATTGGTATTATAGGGCTTGGGACAGTAACACAAGGATTCATTGAAATTTTACAAGAAAAGAATATTTGGTTACAAGAAAAGTATGAACAAAAGATTAAAGTAGTAGTTGTAAAAGATATTCAGAAAGGGAATATGTACAACCCTAATGGAATAGACTTAAAGAAGTTATTAGAGAAATTAAATAACAAAGAACTTATAACTGATGCTAGTATATCTGAAGATACTGAAGTAAGCTCTGTAGAAGAAGTTGATTTAATTGTAGAGGCAACATATAGTGATTATACTACTGGAGATCCTGCTTATACTTTTATAAAAAAAGCTCTTTCAAGGGGTAAACATGTAGTAACAACTAATAAAGGTCCAATAGCACTACATTTTAACGAATTAAATAAACTAGCTAAAGAAAGTAATGTATTTCTTCAATATGAAGGAACTGTATTAAGTGGAACACCTACATTTTCTTTAATAGAAGAATGTTTAGCGGGTGATGAAATACTTAAAATTAGGGGTATACTTAATGGCACGAGTAATTATATTCTTTCAAAAATGTCAGAAGGAGATTCTTTTGATAGTGCCTTACGTACAGCGCAAGATAAAGGATATGCTGAGGCTGACCCAACCAATGATGTAAAAGGATATGACGCAAGAGGAAAGATTGCAATTCTGTCGCATAAAGTTTTTGGTGTTGATTTAGGACTAGATTCAATTTTGACAAAAGGAATTGACTCTATTTCTATAGAAGAGGTAAATGCTGCAAAAAAAGCTGGTAAAAATATTCGCTTGGTTGGAAGTTTAGAAAAAAAAGGAGATTTTTTAGAAGGAAAAGTAGCACCAGAACCATTATCAACAACTGACGCATTATCTAATATTGATGGAGTAACAAACGCTATTGAAATTACCACTAAATATTTGGGGAAATTAATGATAACTGGTCCAGGTGCAGGTAAGTTAGAAACAGGATACTCAGTGTTTTCAGATGTGTTATCAATTTTAAAAAAAGAGAAATTATGATAATAGATTTATTAGATAAAAAAGTGAATACAAAAGGAATGCTTATTGGAGAGAGTTGGGTTGATACTCCTATGCAATTACCAGTTTTTAACCCTTTTTCAGGAAATCATGTGTATTCTATTTCTTGTGCAGAAGAAGAGCATGTATATAAAGCATTAGAATCTGCTGAAAAAGGAAAAATAATTTCGAAAAATTTATCTCCTCTTGACAGAAGTGAGATCATTAACAAAGTAGTTAATCTTTTAAAAGAAAGAAAAGAGGAGTTTACTAAGGTTATTGTAAACGAAGGAGTAAAAACAAAACGAGAAGCAGGTAAAGAAGTAGATCGATGTATTAATACACTTACACTTTGTGGAGAGGAAGCAAAAAGAGTAATAGGAGAAACTGTTCCATTTGCGGCTTTTGAAGGAGGATCTTCAAAAAAAGGACACTATGTATATGATCCTATTGGTATTATTACTGCAATTACGCCTTTTAATGACCCGTTAAATTTAGTGGCTCATAAACTAGGACCAGCTATAGCTGCTGGTAATGCGGTTATATTAAAGCCATCGGATTTCACTCCAATTTCAGGAATAAAATTAGGAGAGTTATTTCTAGAGGCTGGTTTACCTTATCATATTCTTAATATTATAACTGGACCTATAGATAATTTCGGAGATATTCTTGTTACAGATTCAAGAATAGATATGGTAAGTTTTACAGGAGGTTCTAAATCAGGTGAAGTTATAGCAAAAGCAGCTGGAGTTAAGAAAATAGGAATGGAGTTAGGTTCTAGTTCTCCAGTAATTGTTATGAATGATGTAGATGTAGAAGCCGTTGCAAAAAATTGTATAGGAGGCATGGTTTGGGCAGCTGGTCAAAATTGTGTAGGAGTAAAGCGAATGTATGTGCATGATACTATTTACGATTCTTTTAAAGAAAAAATCATAAATCTTTCTAAAGCTGTCAAATTAGGAAACCCAGAAGATGATAGTACTGATATGGGGCCTATAATTAATCAAGAAGCTATTAGTGAAATTGAAAGGTCAATTGAAAATTTAGTAAAAGGAGGATATAAAGTGTTATGTGGAGGGAAACGAGTTGGAAACGGGATAGAGCCAACTATTATTGAAGGAGACTTTGATAATAAGTTAAACGGAAAAGAAGAAATTTTCGGTCCAGTAGCAACAATTTCAAGAGTGAATTCATTGGAAGAAGGGATTATAGCAAGTAATGATTCTCCTTACGGATTACATGCAGGAATTTTTACAAATAATATAGAACATGCCTTTAAAGCTAGTAATGAATTACAGTGTGGAGGGGTAATGATTAATGATTCTTCAGATTATCGTATTGACATGATGCCTTTTGGAGGTGTAAAAAAGAGTGGGATTGGACGCGAAGGTGTTAGATCTGCAATACGAGAAATGAGTTCAACTAAAATAATTTGCTTCAATCTTAAATAATTACAAAAATGAGTACTTTAAACAACACAAAGGTTTTATCACCAAAAAGAAATTCTACAACTTGCTCTAGTATCGAAGAGTTAGCAATTGAGCAGTTAGCATATTTTCAAATTAATCCTAATAGCGCTTATGGAGAGACATTAAAAAAAGCAGCTATAGATATTTACACCGCACAATCTGATATATCAAAACTTCAGGAGATTACAAATGACACTGTAGGCAAATTAGATGCAAGTGAAAAAGTAGCGTATTTTAATGCAAAGCGCTTTATGTCTTTTCAAATAGCTAAAGTTTTGGAAACTTTGCAAGGACCATTGAAACAAACATACCAGTCATTAGAGCAATCGGATGCTACTTTAAATGCAAAAGGCCCAATGCCTTTATTTAATAATATTGCAGCTTTGTTTTCAGCAACTCCAGTAATTGCTAGAACATCTACTTATGATTATTCATGTACAGAGTGGATAGATGATGCTTTTAATGGTAAAGAATCTATTCATCATATTTATTCAAGATCACTAAATCCAACATCAATGGCTTTAGGTACGCATATGGTTCATTTAGAAGCAGGTAAATATGCAAATGAATATACTGCTTGGAATTTTAATAGTGGTATGGCAGCAATAGATGCGTTATTATCTAATGTATTGAGTTATCAAGATATTCTAATTGTATCTAGAAATATTTATGGAGGAGCTTATCAATTGATAGAAGATTTTTTTGCAAAAAAGAACAAAATGGATATTCAAGTTGTTTGGTTTGATGGATATACATTAGAAGATTTTAAACCAGTAATGGATAATGCAAAAGAAACATATAAAGATGAAATAAAAAATGGAAAAAAAATACATGTATATATAGAGTCACCATGTAATCCACATGGTTATATGTTAGATGTTCCTGCAATATGTAAATACTCAAAACAAAATGGTTCTATGGTGATGTTAGATGGAACTGTGGCAACTCCGTTTTTAATTAAACCTTTACAAGAAGAAGATGAAGAATGTCGACCAGATTTCTTATTTCATAGTTACACAAAAGATATTACTGGCTCAGGTAATGCAATTGCGGGTGGAATAATTGGAAAAAACAGTTTAATGTTTGTGCCAAAAGGAGAAAAAGTAGATGGAATAAATTGGGATGAGTCGCTCTTTTGGAATGTATATTATATTAAAGGTGCTTTTTTAAATGCTGATGCTGCTTTTGAAATTTTATCTGGAATGAAAACGTTGAATTTAAGGATGACTCAAAAATGTGTAAATACATTAGTGCTTGCTAAATTCTTCAACTCAAATCCAGAAATGTCAGTAATATGTAATGCCATTGAAAACAATGAGAATAATGCCATTATGAAAAAAGTTAGTAAGTATAAGTTAGCAGCTCCATTGTTTACTATTGATTTTGAAAAAGCTGGAGTAAGTGACTCAGCATTTAAAAAATTCTTCGACACTTTAGCACCTGCATTTGGTTTTCAAGTGAGTTTAGGTCAAATTAATACAACATTATTATGTCCAGCATTTACTTCGCATTCAGAACTAGATCAAGATGCATTATTGAAAGCAGGAATTTATAAGACTACGATGAGAATATCTGTAGGAAATGAAAACCCAAAGGAATTAATTAAACACTTTATTCAGTCAATTAAATTAATGATTGATCCTGAAAAACCTGGATTTTCTGATGCGTTTATGCCTATAAATGATATAGATAAATTATATGAAGAAACATATATAGAAGTTCAAAAACAATTAATAGAAAACGGTTATTTAAACTAGAAAAACAAATAAATATAATGATGATTAACGGATTAAATTTAGAAGCGTTAGGAGCTTACAAAGCAACAGTTGAGAAAAATGCTACAAATGGGATGTATAATGGTGGTATTAAAGCAACATGGATGGGAGGTACTAAAGTAGGTGTTACCACCAATGATCTTACTTTAGGAAATGATACTATTTCTCACGATTTTTCATTTACTATTGATGAACCTGAACAATTATTAGGAGCACATTCAGCTCCGACACCACAAGATTATATGTTGGGTGGGCTTTCAGGATGTATGATGGTTACTTTTGTAGCAATGTGTTCAATTAAAGGAATAGAATTAGAATCAGTAAGTTTAGAGATAAAATCTGGGCTAGACCTTCAAGGTTTTTTGGGTGTTAATGAAACTTCTCCTGTTGGTTTTGATACTATTGAATATGCATTTACTGTAAAAGGAAATGGGAATGAAATTCAATATAAAGAAGCAGCAGATGAGGTTATAAAGTTCTCACCTAATTATGCTACAATGGCTAATAAAGTAAAAATGATTGCAAGTTTGAATATTTTATAAGTTTTACAGTTGTTTGATTATGAATACTTATTATTCATAATTAAAAAGAGGCTATCATTCATGATAGCCTCTTGGTGTTTAAAAAGTATAAAGGGTTAATCCTTTAATTTAAATACTTTGATTAAAATTGTTTCTAGTAAGCACCATTTAGTAAATGCTGATTGAATTAGATTTAGACCAATAAATACTGTAAACCAAATCCAATTATGATTTATATATACTGTTAGTACAATACTTAATAAAATAAATGTGCCTACTATTGTTCTGAAATATTTATTTAACATTGTTATTACTTTTAAGGTTGCGGAATTTGTTATTTATGATTTTTCTTCTCTATCATATAGTATACTAATGGTACAACTAATAAAGTAAGTACTGTTGAAACAATAGTACCTCCCATTAATGATATAGCTAATCCTTGAAAAATAGGATCAAAGAGAATTACAAAAGCTCCAATTACAACGGTTCCAGCTGTTAATAAAATAGGAGTTGTACGAACGGCTCCTGCTTCAATAGCTGCTTGTTTTAAAGGAATGCCATCTGCTAATCTTAAATTGATAAAGTCAATCAGTAAAACAGAATTCCGAACCATAATACCAGCTAAAGCAATCATTCCTATAAACGAAGTAGCTGTAAAAAAAGCTCCCATCATCCAATGGCCTAAAATAATTCCTATTAAAGACAAAGGTATTGCTACCATCATAACGATTGGTGCTTTAAAGTTTTGAAACCAACCAACAATTAAAATGTAAATTAATAGAATAGCTCCAAGGAAAGCAATTCCTAAATCTCTAAAAACTTCTAATGTAATTTGCCATTCACCATCCCATTTTACAGTATAATCATCTTCATAATCTGGCTGCCCGAGATACATTTCATTTAATTTATAACCTTCATGAATTTTTATTTGTTTTAATTTTTCCTCCATACCTAAAATTGCATAAGCAGGGCTTTCTAGTTTTCCTGCCATGTCAGCCATGACATAAACAACACGTTTTTGATTTTTTCGGAAAATACTTTTTTCACTTGTGGTTTGTTGGATATCTACTAAATCACCAATAGGAAGCATATTTCCCTGTTGAGATGTAACTTTAAGTTGAGAGATATCACTAATAGTAGATTTTTCACTTTCATCTAAAGCTAGTATTATACCAATTTGATTTGATGCATTTTCATCGTATAAATTTGTAATAGGACGATTTGACAAAGCCATGTTCATTATATATGCTATCTGTTGAGGTGTAACACCATAAAGCATCGCTTTTTCTTTATTGATTTTAAATTGATATTCTATTTGATCACTTTCAACCATCCAGTCAATATCTACAACATCATCCGTGTTTTTTAAAATGTTTTGAATGCTATTTGCAATTTTAATTTGCTCCTTGTAGTCTGGACCATAAACTTCAGCAACAATTGTTGATAAAACAGGAGGTCCTGGTGGAACTTCAACCAGTTTTACATTAGCATTATATTTTGAAGCTATTTTTTGAATATCAGAACGCATTGATTTTGCAATGCCATGACTTTGTATACTACGTTGACCTTTGTCAATTAGATTAACTTGAATATCAGCCATATTGCTTCCACCTCGTAAATCATAATGACGAACTAAACCATTAAAAGTTATTGGAGCTGATGTTCCAATATAATTTTGATAATTTAATACTTCTGGACGGGTAGATAAATACTGTGAAATTTCTTGTGCTACAACTCCAGTTCTTTCTAGGGTTGTACCTTCAGGCATATCAATAACTACTTGAAACTCATTTTTATTATCAAAGGGTAGCATTTTAACAGCTACAGATTTAGTGAAAAATAAAAACATAGTGCCTATTAATACTAAAAAAGTACCTCCTAAAAAGAACCAACGTTTTACTTTATTTTCTAATAAAGGTCTTTCAAGTTTATCATAAATTTTATAAATAAATGTTTCTTCTACTGTTTTTTCAGGTTTTGATTTAACGCCTTTATTTTCTTTTTCTCTTAAAAAAATACAACCTAAATATGGTGTAATTGTTAAAGCAACAAAGAGTGATAAAATCATTGCTATTGAAGCTCCAATTGGCATTGGTGCCATATATGGACCCATTAATCCAGAAACAAAAGCCATTGGCAATACTGATGCTATTACTGTAAAAGTGGCCAAAATAGTTGGGTTACCAACCTCGTTTATAGCATATAGTGCAGCTTCTTTAAAAGCTAAGCGTTTCATTTTAAAATGCCTGTGCATGTTTTCAGCTATAATAATAGAGTCATCAACTACAATACCAGTTACAAATACTAATGCAAATAGTGTAATTCTATTTAAAGTATAATCTAACATGTAGTAACTTAACAACGTTAAGGCAAACGTAATTGGAACAGATAAAAAAACAACCAAACCACCACGCCATCCCATGGCAAGCATAACTACTAATGTTACAGCTATAATAGAGCCAATAAGATGGAGTAGAAGTTCTGAGACTTTGTGTGAAGCTGTTTCTCCATAATTTCTACTAATTTTCACATGCACATCATCAGGAATAAGAGTTTTTCTTAAATGAGAAACTTTATCAATAATAACTTCAGCAATTTTCATGGCATCAGCACCTTTCCGTTTTGCTACTGAAATGGTAACTGCAGGGTATTCAGATTTATAGTTGTTTTTCTTAAGGCTAGCTTGTCCAAAACCTAATGAAACATAATTTTTAGGTATTTCTGGACCATCAATAATTGTAGCAATTTGTTTTAAATAAATAGGTTGATTTTGTTGTACTCCAACGACTAAATTTTCAACATCTGATACAGATTCTAAAAATCTACCAGTATTTACTAAGAACTCTGTATCACCTTTAGAGAAACTTCCTGAACTTAATTGAGAGTTGTTTTTTTTAATCATTTCAGAAACAGTTAAAAAATCTAGTCCACTAGAAGCAAGTTTATCTTTGTCTAAAACTACTCGTAATTGCCTGTTTCTTCCTCCAATTTTATGAGTGATTGCAACATCGTTTACTTTTTTAATTTCACTATCTAATTCTTGAGCTATTTGACTTAATTGGTAGTCATCATAATTTTCACTCCATAAAGTTAACCCTAACATGGGTACGTCATCAATAGCTCTAGTTTTAACAAGCGGCATAGTAACACCTTCTGGCATTTGATCCATGTGCTTATTAATTTCGTTATAGAGTTTTACAAATGAACGTTCAATATCTTCACCAACATAAAACTGAACAATAACCATTCCTTGTTCTTTCATTGAAGTTGAATATACGTACTCAACTCCTTTAATATTTGAAATTAGTTTTTCTAATGGTTTTATTACTCTTGATTCAATTTCTTTGGGGCTTGCTCCTGGGTATCCAACAAAAATATCTGCTATAGGCACATCTATTTGAGGTTCTTCCTCACGAGGAATTAAAAAAGAACTGTAAACTCCAATAACCATAAAAACAATCATTAGAAGTACAGTTAGCTTAGAATCTATAAAGACTTTCGCTATTTTTCCTGCTAAACCTTCTTTCATATTTTCGATTTTTATAATTATTTAATTAAAACACTTACGCCATTATATAGTTTGCCTTCTGAAGAAACTATGTAAGACTCGTTTGCTGATAAACCAGATAAAACCTCTACGTTTTCTCCAAAAGTTCTTCCTAATCGTAACCAACGTAATATTGCTGTTTTACTTTGACTTACTGTATAGATACCCGACAATTGACCACGAGTGATAATTGCTTTTTTAGGGATTAAAATAATGTCAGACGTTGTTGTTTTTTTAGTTATAGGGAATTGAACAGCTGTGTACATTCCAGATAAAACATTTGTGTTAGTCTTATTTAGTCTTATCTTGACTATATATTGACCTCCTGTATTTTTTGCAGAATGACTTATTTCTGTTACTTTTCCTTTAATAGTTTTATTGATTGACTTTATAAGAACATTGACCTCAATGTTTTTTTGAATTTTTGAAATTTCATTTTCAGGAATCATTGTTATAACTTCAAATATATCGTGATTTTCTATAGATATTAAAGGTTTTCCTGGAGTTGCCATATCTCCAGGCTTTATATTCTTTGCTGTTATCACACCATTAAAGGGAGCTGTTAAATTTGTGTATTTAAATTGAGAGCTCACTTCATTTTTCATTTGATTAGCAGATTCTAAACGAGCCTTAGCCATTTTAAAACGTGCTGTCATATCATCCATTTCTTTTTGTGAGGCACTATTTTTAGTGAGTAAATTTTTGAAACGAGTATAGTCTTTTTTAGCATTGTTAAAAGCAACCTTAGCTTCAGTAACACCTGCATTTACTTGAGCATTTTTTGCTTGTAAATCAGCATTGTTTATTGAGATTAATAATTGTCCCTTTTTTACTTTGTCACCTATATTAACATGAGTTTTGTTTACAAATCCCATTATGCGTGTGCTTAAATCAGCATTGTTTACTGCTTGTATTTTACCACTTGTTGTTATAAAAAGACTATTATTGTTAGTAATAACTTTACTTACTTTTACAGCAGTTTTCGGATTGTTATTTATGTGTGTTTTTGTCTCCTTTTTACCACAACTAAAAAGTAATAAGAATATCGAAACAAGTGTGATTTTATAAATGATTTTCATTTGTGTAATTATTCTTTTGTTAAAAAAATTAAATATGCTTTGGTATAGTTATATTGATATACTGTTTGATAGTACAGTAATTGTTTTTGAGCATACTGAGTTTCAGCTATTAGTAAATCTGAGGTTTTTTCTAACCCTTCTTTAAAACGGTTTTTTCGAATTCGTAATGCTTCTGAAGATTGCTTTAACGCTAGTTTTGTTAAATTTAATTGTTTTTCAGTATATGCTAGAATGCGTTTAGTTTTGTTTAGTTCTAACTCACTTTTAGCTTTATACTGATGGTATTCAAGTTTTGATTTTTCATAAGCAGCTTTACTTCCTTGAATTTTTCCATAGCGTTCAGCACCTTTAAAAATATTCCAACTTAATTGAGCACCTATTAAATAGCCATTACTATTAGCACTAAAAATTTTATTGTCATATAATTCATAACTACCAAAAGCGTTTAATGTAGGTAGAAAACTCATTTTATTTGCAGTGTGCATTTTTTTATAAGTTTCTGAAGTTAATTGCATTGCTTTTAAATCTGAGCGGTTATCAGATAGCGTTTTATTTGATAATGTGTTAAAAGGTTTTACTTCTAAGCTATCAGCAGGTTGATAAATATTGTTTTGTGTTTCACTGACTAAAAAGGATAAGTGGTTAGAAATGTTCTCTATGGTATTATTAGCAGTATATAATTGATTTTTGACCTCCGTAACTTGTACTTCTATAGCTAAAATATCTGCACGTTGTAAATAACCTTGCTCAAGACTATTTTCAGCCACTTGTAAGTTTGCTTTTGCCGCTTCTAATGATTTTTCTAAAACATATACATTTTTATATGACAATTGTAATTGCATGTATAATTTTTCAGCTTCAAACAATAAAAAATCTTTAGTACGTTGAATTTGTAAACTAGTTGCCACCATTTTGGTTTTTGCAGCTTTACGTTTATAAAGTCCATCAATATTTAATATCGGTTGTTGAATTTCTATTTTTGTAGCAAAATTTTGAGTGCGTTTAGGATTGTTTAACAAAAGAGGATTGAAATCTGCTTGAATTAAAATTCCTTGATTTAATTTGCTTCCGAATGCCATCAAAGGATTAGTCGTAATAAAACCAGTATGAGAAGCGGTTATGTTAGGTAAAAAAATAGCACTTGTTTGTTTATAGTTTGCTTGAGCTTGCAAATAATTTTGTTTACTTATTTTAAGAGAAGAATTGTTTTCTGTAACTTTATTAAGGACTTCTTTTTTAGAGATAAGTACATTATTTTGAGCACTAATAGTATTGGAAAGAAAAAAACTAACTATTAAAAAGTTGAAAAGCTTTATTTTCATATTTACACATTTTGTTGCAGGCAAATTTACTTCTGAAAAAAAAGGTAATCAGTAACCAATGTTACAGTTTTAATATAAAAGCATCTTTTTCATTAAAAAAAGATGCTTTTACAGGGGAGGGACTAAACGTAATAATAGAATCCGAGGTTAAATTATAAATATCTGATTTTCCGATTATTATATTATAAATTTAGTATTTTTTATTGGTTTTTAATGTAACATTTGTTACATAACGGATATAAAAAGCCATTTCATTAGAAATGGCTTTAAGTCTATTTAGTTTTTTTTAGTTTAAACTTACTAAATTCTTCTTTTGAAACGTTTCCTTTTTTGATATCTAAGATTTCATTATAATTAAGCATCATAAATTCAAAAAAATCAGCTTCTTTATTTGAAAGCCCCTCATACATTTTTTTACTCTTAGCTTTTTTGCTAGTTCTATAATAATCAGTACTATCGTACCAATAAGTACCTTGACCTATGTATCCCCAAAAACGAACAAGTAGTTTATATACTTTATCCCAGCCTAAAAAACCTTTAGTATTAGCATAATAGCCCGTGTAATACCCTAATTTAGCAGCTGCTTGCCTTTCGGTAGAAGAACCATGAGAAACTCCGTTACCAATAGCTGCAAAGTTTTTAAAAGAGTTTGAGGCTTCTTGCCAAGAAATATTCTGACCAACATTACTAGCTAACCAGTAACCAGCAAAGAAATCTGCTCCTATTTCTTGATTTTTCCCTGAAGCCCAGTACCAATTATTGTTATATTGTAAGATATGACCAAATTCGTGAGCAATAATAGATTTTGCTGCATAAGCATCATAGTTTAATAGCATGCTATTCCACCAAGTTTCTCCAATAAAAACACGATCTGGGTTTGAGTAAGCTAACATATTATTAGTATTTGTTCCTCTCCAATTATATACTGTTGGGTTCACACCAAAAAACCATTTTAAATTTGGTACTGCCCATTCTATGTAACTTTGGCCACTTGCCATTTTATATGTTTTGTATGCGCCATAATACCCAGTATTAAATGGAGTAGCTGCAGCAGTTCCTAATAGGTTTTCATCTTTTAGGTGTTCTATTGAAATTAGATTTTGATTTTCAATATTAGAAGGGTTTGCGTTATCATAATCTTGACAAGAATAAATTGCCAATATTATTGTTGCAAACGCAATTGAAGATTTAATTACGTTTTTTTTCATTACGATTAATATTTATTGTTAATACTATCAAATAATAGAATTCATTTTATTTGTGTTTTTTCGTTGATCAATCGAACTGTTATCTTGTGTTTTTCAAATGGTTGAAATTAAGGTTGATAACATGGTAAATCTATGTAAAAAGAGAAATAAATATTTAATGAAGTTTCTTTTTTATTAGAAAAATGAAAAAAATTCTTTTTTGCAGGAGTGATTGTAAATATTATTGAATAATATTTTGTTTTAAATTGATATTCAGGGGTGTATGTCGTTTAGAGCCTAAGGGTTATTTAAATAAAGAATGATTTATAATATATAAATCAAGTGTTTAAAGTTCTAAAACTTTTATTTGATTACGCTGTAGTTCTATTTTTGATTGTTTTTCTAAAGATTTTAAAAGTCTTGATATAACAACTCTTGATGTGTGAAGATCATTAGCAATTTGTTGATGAGTTACACTTATTATATCGTTATGATTTACTAAGGCTTTGTCTCGTAAATACTTCAGTAAACGTTGATCCATGTTTAAAAAAGCAATGGTGTCAACAGCTTCTATAAATTCTTGTAATCTATTATGGTAACTTTGTAAAATATATTCTTGCCAACTTTTATATTTACTTAACCATTCTGACATTTTTTGCTTAGGAATCATTAATAAAGCAACATCAGTTTCAGAGACAGCTCTTATTTTACTTTTTGTTTGCCCCATGCAACATGATAATGTAGTTGCACAAGTGTCTCCTCTTTCTAAATAATATAAAACGAGTTCATCGCCATTTTCATCTTCTCTTAAAATTTTAATAGCTCCACTTAGTAATAAAGGGATCGAAACAATATAACTTTCAGTTTCAATAATGGTAACATCAGCTTTAAATTCCTTTAAAATGGCTACATCATTTATTTCTTCTAATAAAGCTTCTTCAAATAAATAACCGTAATTGTTTTTTAATTCTTCTATCAAAACTTGTTGGCTTTTTTGTAAAAATACTACTTTTTAAAATAAAAAGCATTTAATAAGTTACGAATATATAATTATTGTTTTACTGATAAAAATCAGTTTTTCTATCGAGATATTTTCTGAAATTTGATATAGAAATAGAAATAATAAAACCATATTTAAGATGAAAAAAAGAACACCAGTACAAACAATAATGACTAAAAATGTTATCACACTAAATTTATCAGATGACTTAATGATGGCTGAAAAACTATTTAAAGAAAATGATATACGACATATCCCTGTTGTAAGTGGTAAGAGTATAGTAGGGATGTTAAGTTATACTGATTTATTGAGAATTAGCTTTGCTGATGCTATTGATGAAGATGAAAGTGATGTAGATACTGTAGTATATAATATGTTTACAATAGAACAGGTTATGGCAAAGAATTTAGTAACAGTGAGTCCTTCAAATACAATAAAGGAGGTGGCAGAAATTTTATCTAAAAAAGAGTTTCATGCATTACCAGTAATTGAAGAAGGTGAATTAAAAGGTATAGTTACTACTACAGATTTAATTTACTATTTATTAGAACAATATAACTAATAAAAAAGGCGGTAAAAAATTAATTTTTTACCGCCTTTTTTATATCAATTAAAAATTTAATTAACAATTGTTTTTAAATTTTCAATAGTTTCTATAGGAGTTTCACTTTTAAATACAAAACTACCAGCAACAAGAACATCTGCACCAACTTCAACTAATTTATTGGCATTTTGATCAGTTACCCCTCCATCAATTTCAATTAAAGTTGAAGCGTTGTTAAATTCAATAAGGTTTTTTAGTTGCTGTACCTTTTTATAGGTGTTTTCAATAAATGACTGCCCACCAAACCCAGGATTAACACTCATAATACAAACTAAATCTAAATCATGAATTATATCTTCTAAAACTGCTATAGGCGTGTGTGGGTTTAAAGCAACTCCAGCTTTCATACCAGCAGCTTTTATTGCTTGTATAGTTCTGTGTAAATGTGTACACGCTTCATAATGTACTGTTAGTATATTTGCTCCTAAATCAGCAAAAGTTTCAATATATCTATCAGGGTCTACAATCATTAAATGTACATCAACTGTTTTTTTAGCATGTTGTACTATTGATTTTAGCACAGGCATTCCAAAAGAAATATTCGGAACGAAAACTCCGTCCATAATATCTATGTGAAACCAGTCAGCTTTACTATCGTTAACCATTTCTATATCACGCTGTAAATTTCCAAAGTCAGCGGCTAAAACTGAAGGAGCAATAAGTTTTTCCATTAAATGTATTTGTTTGTTGTGTTGTGATGCAAATATAGTTAAAACTAATAAGGGCAATAACTAAAAAAGAAAACTCTTGATGATTCAAGAGTTTTCTTTTTATTAATCCAAAAACGAATAGTTATAATAACTATTTGCTATTGTATGTGTTATTATCCTAAGTAAGTCATTAAGATTTTACTACGAGATGTATGCTTTAATCTTCTAATTGCTTTTTCTTTAATTTGACGAACACGCTCACGAGTTAAATCGAAAGTTTCACCAATTTCTTCTAATGTCATTGGTTGGTGTTCACCTAAACCGAAATACAATTTAACAACATCAGCTTCACGAGGAGTTAAAGTTTCTAAAGCACGGTTAATTTCAATACGTAATGATTCATGTAATAATGTTCTATCTGGGTTAGGAGATTCACCAGAATTTAATACATCATATAAATTAGAATCTTCACCTTCAATTAAAGGAGCATCCATTGATACATGACGACCAGAATTTTTCATTGATTCTTTAACGTCATTAACTGTCATGTCTAATTTCTTAGCAATTTCTTCAGCACTTGGAGGGCGCTCATTTTCTTGCTCTAAGAAAGCATACATTTTATTGATTTTGTTAATGGAACCAATTTTATTTAAAGGTAAACGAACAATACGAGATTGCTCAGCTAGTGCTTGTAAGATAGATTGACGAATCCACCAAACTGCATATGAGATAAATTTAAATCCTCTAGTCTCATCAAAACGCTTTGCCGCTTTAATTAAACCTAAATTCCCTTCATTAATTAAATCAGGAAGAGTTAAACCTTGATTTTGATATTGTTTAGCTACAGATACCACAAAACGTAAGTTTGCTTTTGTTAGCTTTTCTAAAGCTCTTTGATCTCCAGCTTTTATACGTTGAGCTAATTCTACTTCTTCATCAGCAGTAATTAAATCTACTTTTCCTATTTCTTGTAAATATTTATCTAATGAGGCAGTTTCTCTATTGGTAACCTGCTTTGTAATCTTAAGTTGTCTCATGTAAAAAAAACTATTTTTTTATAATTATCAATCACTCTACATATACTTATACGTAGCATTATTAAAAAATGTTACAAAAGTTATTATTTTTTTTAAATTTAATTCCATAACCGTTAAAGAATTGTTAATTTTGATTGAGTTAAAAATAAGAAAGTGACTTGTTAAAAAAGAATGTGTCTTATTTTACTACAAGTCTAAACAAACAATAATCAAACTTAGCCTTTGAAAAGTATTGATGTTACAAAATTAAGTGACGAAGAGCTGGTTAAAAAAATAGTAGAGAAAAATGATACTCATTTATTCGCTATTTTATATGACCGATATGCTGGCGTTGTGTATAATAAATGCTATGGTTTCTCTAAAAGTAAAGAGGAAGCACAGGATTTAACGCACGATCTTTTTATTCGTTTATTTGTAAAATTGCGTACTTTTAAAGGGAAATCTAAATTTTCTACTTGGTTATATTCATTTACATATAATTTTTGCGTGAATTATGTTCAAAGGAACAGCGCAAAGAAAAAAGAAAAAGTTACAGTAGTAACTGACCAAATTAAAGAGGAAGATAGTGGGTTTGATGAGATTGATGATACCACATTATTTGAGTTAAAGTCAGAAAAGTTGGCTAAAGTACTCGAAATGATACCACCTTCTGAAAAAATGATTTTATTAATGAAATATCAAGATGATATGAGTATTAAAGAAATATCAGGAGTGTTAGAATTAGGCGAAAGCGCTGTTAAAATGCGTTTGAAGCGAGCTAAAGAGAAAGTCGTAAAAACGTATAATGAGTTGTAATTATTATGGATAATCCATTTAAGAAAATATTACATAACGAAGAATTGCCAGAGGTGCTTAAGGAAAAAGTACTTAATGATGTGGCAATGATTAAGCTTTCTATAGATGTAGCTGATTTATTTGTGGTAAAATACCCTAACGTTGTAGCTGACTTATTAAACGGTGGTGGAACTCAAGAAAAAACTGATAATAAAGAAACTGAATAACTGTTATAATTAAACTAATACTACTATGATTTTTTTACAAATGAATATTCTCAATCCTTTTAAAAAAATATTGAATGACCTAAATGATTCTATACCTACCGTTTTAGGGTTCATTAGTTTTATAATAATAGCTTGGCTATTTATAAAAGTGTTTTTGTATATCGTACGAAAAGCTTTAGCAAAAACTAAAATAGATGAATGGTCTAAAAAATTAAGTAAAACTGAAATTTTTGGAAACTCTACAATAAATATTGTTTTAACTAAAATAATTTTAGGAGTACTTAAATGGTTTTTAATCTTAATTTTTGTAATGGCAGGGTCAAGTATTTTTGGCATTGTAGCAGTTTCTGAAGGAATTAAAAGTTTCTTTGCTTACTTACCAAAATTATTAACAGCACTTGGAATTTTTGTAGCAGGAGCATATTTAGGAACTATGGTGAAAAAGGCCATTCAGTCAATGTTTAAATCGCTTGAAATTTCAGGAGGTAATTTAGTAGGTAACATTGCTTTTTATTTAATCGTAGTATTCTTATCTATAACAGCTCTAGATCAGGCAGGTGTTGATACTTCAGTAATAAAAAGTAATTTAACATTGGTTATTGGTTCTGTGTTATTAGCGTTTACAATAGCTTTCGGACTAGGAGCAAAGGATGTGGTAACAAGATTGTTGTTTGGCTATTATTCTAGAAAAAATATAGGTATTGGTCAAAGAGTAATTGTTGGTGATGTAGAAGGAGTAGTTACTGCAATTGATAACATTTGTATGACTATTAATACTTCAAATGGTAATGTTGTATTACCAATTAAAGATGTGGTTAACAGTAAAATAGTTTTTGTGAAGTGATGAGATGTTAAAAAATATCCATATATTTGTACAGTATAAACTATTGTTATAGATAATATTAATGATAGATTTCGGGGGACTTCTATCTAATAGTAAAGTAAAAACTTTACGCTATAAAGACTATCAAATTTGATAGTCTTTATTTTTTTTGAAAAAATATGTGACCTTTTTAATTATAAAGGTGTCTTATTATATAATTGATAGATTTCGGGGGACTTCTATCTAATAAGGTTAAAAGAGAAGAATTTTCTTTTAAAAAAAATGGCTTCCAGTTTTGGAAGCCATTTGTTTTTTATTGTAATGCGAGTTATTCGAAAGATAAATGTAAAAAGATACCTCTAGTACCAAGAAAGTCAATTGGGTCTGTCCATTGACTAGGAGATGTATTGTCGTATTTAATTTCATTATTTATAGCAAATACACCACGTATAGAAGGAGAGAATTTAAAGTAATTTAAATATAAGTCAACTCCTATTCCTATTTCATACATGAAGTTTCCTGTAGTAGTTCTAAACTTTCCTGCAAAATTATCATCATCACTACTTTCATTACTTGAAAAGTTATAATCAAAGGATAAACCACCTAGTACATATGGTCTAATATTATTAAGTCTATTTGTGCTTAGCTTTAAAATTACTGGTAAATGAAGAAATGTTGCTCCAACTTCTCTTGTTTTTATATTTTCGTTTGTGCCACCAATGTGATTAAAAACTAAAGTTTTTGTATTTGACATTAATCCTGGTTCAAAACGAAGATTGATATTATTATGTAATCTTAAATCTGCTATTAAACCAACGTTAAAACCAACAGATGAGCTAACTTCTATGTTTGGAGAACTTATAGCGCTTGGCTTATAAGAAACCTTATAACTGTTGTTGTTTAGACCTAAATAAAAACCATAATGAAATAATGGTTTGTCAAAACTAGGGAGGTTTAGTATTTTTTCTGCCTGACTAAAAGCTGTTAATGATGTTGTTAATAGTAAAACGAATAATAAAATATTTTTAAACATATTATTTTAAAGCTGTATAAATTGATGCAACCCCAAAAGTTACAGGTAAATTCTTTGCATTCTTAAACCCATTTTTTTGTAAAATATTGTTGAAAGCTTCTCCAAAAGGAAAAGAATTTGCACTTTCAGATAAATAAGAGTAAGCAACTTTGTCTTTAGAGAAAAGTTTACCAATTACTGGTAATATAAAGTTAGTGTAAAACTTATAACCTTGTTTAAACGGGAATTTAGTTGGATTTGAAGTTTCTAAAACAACAAATTTTCCTCCTGGTTTTAAAACACGAAGTATTTCTTTTAAGCCTTTGTCTAAGTTTTCAAAGTTACGAACACCGAAAGAAACTGTTATAGCATCAAAAGTATTATCATCAAATGGAATGTTTTCACTATCACCAACTACCATTTTTATTTTATCAGATAAGCTAACTTTCTCTATTTTTTGTTTTCCTACATTTAACATTCCTTGAGAAATATCTAGTCCAACAATTCTTTCAGGATTTAATTTTGCCATCATTATAGCAAGGTCACCAGTTCCAGTAGCAATGTCTAGTATTTGTTTAGGGTTGTTTTCTCCAATTAATTTAACAACTTTTTTTCTCCAACTAACATCAATACCTAAGGAAATAACACGATTTAAACCGTCATAATCCTCAGAAATATTATCAAACATTTGAGCTACCTGCTCTTTTTTTCCTAATTCGGAATCTTTATATGGTTTTACTTGTTCAGACATAAAAAGTTGATGATTTTAAGTGTAAAATTATCCGTTAATAGCAATTACTTCATTAATTTGATTAGGTAACATTTCTTTTAGCATGGTTTCAATACCATTTTTCAATGTTACGGTAGATGATGGGCAACCACTACATGCTCCTTGTAAAATAACACTTACTCTTTTTGAGTTTTCGTCATACGATTGAAAGGCAATATTACCTCCATCAGAAGCTACTGCTGGTTTTATATATTCGTCTAATATATCAACAATTTTTGCTTCAGTGTCGGATAAGTTTTCTTTAGGAACTGCAACATTTTGTTTAGTTTGTTGTTTAGGAAGTTCAGAAATTATTTTTTTACCTTCTTGAAGATATCCACGAATAAAAGTACGAACTTCTTGATATACCTCATTCCATTCTACCATGTCATATTTAGTAATAGAAATATAGTTTTCTGAAATAAATACTTCATTCACAAAAGGAAAATTAAACAAGGCTTGTGCTAAAGGAGAAGATTTACTAGCTTCATCAATGTTTTTAAACTCAACATCAGTTTGTGTTAACGCTTTATTAGTTCCAAATTTCATTACTGCTGGATTTGGAGTTACTTCAGCATAAACTTCAGTAGCGTCTTTTTTAGTTGTTTCTTCTTTAACTATAGGGTTTCCTTGTTGAATATAGTTTTGAATCTGTTCTTTAACTTCTTCTTCAACATCACTCCATTGAACAATATCAAATTTTTGAACTGCGATAAAATTAGCAGTAATAAAAACTTTTTTTACGAAAGGAAGGTAAAAAAGTTGTTGAGCTAGCGGTGAGTTTTTAGCCTCGTCTATATTGTTAAATTCATAACTTCCACCATTAATTAAAATTGTGTTACTCACAAATTTAATAATAGTTTCATTATTAGTTTCTTGTATGTTAATTTTTATTGAATCCATGTCATAATAAATGAAATGCAAAATTACGGTAAAAAACTGATATATATATACAGAAAAGGTCTTGTAATACTACAAGACCTTTTCTGTATGTTAATTTTATATAATTATAAATTTATAGTAACAGTTCCTGATATTCTACTCGTATTATTATTAAGGCTAATGTCTCCTAAATTGTATAATGTTTGAAATTCTAAATTTTCAGACTTTCTGTATGATAAGTCAATTTTCATGTTACCAAAATTATAACCTAAACCAGCTGAGAACCCTTTGATATTATCTTTATTAACACTACCTCCTACAGCAGATAAAAGATTAGGGTTTTTCTCATAATGATAACCACCTCTAATGCTTAATCTGTCAAAACGCCATTCAGTACCAACATTTAATGCATGAGTAGTTCTAAATTGAGTGGCAAAATTTTGATTAGCTTCAATAAAAGCTGTATCATTTTCTCTATATTTTATATTTGGGTAATCTTTATAGGTGTAATCGAAACTTATCAATCCTTGTTTACCAAATATGTAGGCTCCACTTGCTGTTATTCTACTATTAGATTTGAATCTATAGATATATAATTCACTTATTAAATCACTTCCACCGTTTATTCCTAAATTAGATACATCTGATAGTATTAAGTCATTTTTATAGTCCTCTGCTATCTCTTCATACCAAGTAGGAGTTTCGTAGGCTAAACCAACACGAATATTTTTATTTAATTTATATAGAAACCCTAAACTTAAGGACACACCGTTACCTTGTATATAAGAATCTATTCTGTTTTTTGCTTTTAATATATTTCCATTAGCATCATCATTCTCTTCGTTTAATAAAGCAACTCTGCTTAAATCTATATCATGAAAATTTAACGAGGCTCCCAAAAATAATTTGTTTTGATGAACTGCTGAGAAACCTAGATTGAAAACACTTGATTGTCCTGATTTTTCTACAGAATAACCTTGTTCAATAGAACCATCAAATTTATTTTTTGGTGAACTTGTATCGTTAAAATGTTCGCTATGAAATAAGAAACCGCTATTCCCTTTAACTGAATAAAAAGAGCTGTAATCACTTTTAATTTTATAATTAAAAGTAAGAGCAAAACGATTCCATTCTGAATTATACGCAGTATCAAAAGAAAGAATTGCGCCTGCTTGTGAAAGGTTGAAATAATCATTTTGTGAAGATGAAGAATTTCCGTAATACGAAGTTAAATAATCTGTATTTCGATTACTTAGGGTAGCCGAAGCAGTACTAATTTTTGACACAGAACTACCAGCAGGATTTATACTAAAAGCTGAAATATCACCACCTAAAGCTCCAAAAGCACCACTCATAGCTTCATATCTTGCTGTACCATAATTATCATCTTTTGAAAACAAAAGGCCTAAATCATTATAATCTAGTGATTGTGAATAGGCACTAAGAGATGATGCAATCGAAATTGCAATTATTAAAATTCGTTTCATGTTTCTTAATTTTTTTTAAATAAATTATCTTCTTCTTCTGCTGCTAGAACTACTTCTTGAACTTCTCGATCCTGAGCTTCTAGAAGAGCTTCTGCTTGGAGTGTAAGAGCGAGTTGATCTACTACTAGATCTAGAAGGTGTGTAGCTTCTATTTGAACTTCTTTTTGTTCTTGATGGTGTGTAGCTTCTTGTATTACTTTTTGTAGATCGAGTATTAGCTCTTCTCGTAGGTTTATGTCCTCCAGTAGAATATTGTCTAGTTGTCCTAGTCTTTCTTACTGATCTTGTAGGTTTATGCCCTCCAGTTGAGTATTGTCTTGTTCTAGTTCTTCTTACTGATCTTGTTGATCTGTCACCTCTTGTTGTATTGTAGCTTCTTCTAGTTCTGTCATTTCTTGGACTACTAGCTGTTCTATTTGTTCTTGAGCTTCTTCGGTATACATTCGATGAACGTCTTGATCTAGTTGTGTTTCTTGCACTATACCCTCGTCTACTACTATAATTTCTTCTAGAAGTAACTGCTCTATATGGGTTAGCACCTCTATTTGCTCTATAATAACGATTGTTAAAATAATTGTTTCTATAATATGGAGGACAATAAAAATTGTTATTATTCCATCCTACATAAAAACCAGAGTAGTAATGACCATAATTATATGGGTGCCAGTATGAATTGTATCCCCAGTTGTTGTAGAAGCGAGAACGCCACCATGGTCTATAATTATATCCATAATATGAGTCCCAACCCCAATCGTTATAGAATCCCCATCTTGGGTATGTGTTTACATTTATAACTACATCATTACTATTACTGTTATAGCCCCATGGATCATTTGAATTATAAGTAATGCGAGTTCTAGGAGTTTCCTCATCAATAACATCTTCTTCATAATCGTACTCACTAGTATCAGATCTGTAGTTTTCAATATCAGTAAAAACATCTGAGCCATTTAAATTTTCTAAACGTTCAACTTCTTTCCTAAAATAGTTTTCCTTATAATTATTGTATTCATTAGTATCCATAACAACAACTTTACGTTGAGGTTCTTGGTTTTGAGTGCTTTCAACTTCATCATCATAAATACCATCACTGCTACTTACAGTTTGCATTGTACCACAAGAAATAAAGGAGGTTATTAAAAATAATGATAATATGAATATGTAAGGTTTTGTTTTGAAGTATTGTGGTTTCATGTCTATTATTTTTAAGTTAGAACAATAAAATTATTTAAATGATTTTGCAAAAAACTATTTTTTGTTGGGCTTGTAGGCTTTTTAATGTAGTTTTGCACATACAATTTTACGCATAAAAGATAACAATATTTATGCCAAACTTTTGATTATGAGCAAACATTTAACAAAAAGAGCAGAAGACTACTCTAAATGGTATAACGAACTTATTGTAAAAGCCGATTTAGCTGAGAATTCAGCGGTAAGAGGCTGTATGGTGATTAAACCATATGGATATGCAATATGGGAAAACATGCAAGCAGAATTAGATAGAATGTTTAAAGAAACAGGACACGAAAATGCTTATTTCCCTCTTTTTGTTCCCAAGAGTTTGTTTGAAGCTGAAGAAAAAAATGCTGAAGGATTTGCTAAAGAATGTGCTGTTGTAACTCATTACCGTTTGCAAAATGATCCTGATAATGAAGGGAAGTTACGCGTTGATCCTGAAGCTAAATTAGAAGAGGAATTAATTGTACGCCCTACGTCAGAAGCAATTATATGGAGTACTTATAAAAAATGGATTCAGTCTCATAGAGATTTACCTTTGTTAATTAATCAATGGGCAAATGTAGTTCGTTGGGAAATGAGAACACGCCTGTTTTTGCGTACTGCTGAATTTTTATGGCAAGAAGGGCATACTGCTCATGCTACAAAAGCTGAAGCTGTTTTTGAATCAAAACAAATGCAAGACGTGTATGCAAATTTCGCAGAAAACTTTATGGCAATGCCTGTTGTTAAAGGAGCAAAGTCTGAAAGTGAACGTTTTGCTGGTGCAGAAGCTACTTATACAATTGAGGCATTAATGCAAGATGGTAAAGCTTTGCAGGCGGGAACTTCACATTTCTTAGGTCAAAACTTTGCTAAAGCATTTGATGTTAAGTATACGTCCAAAGAAGGTAAGCAAGAATACGTTTGGGCTACTTCATGGGGTGTTTCTACACGTTTAATAGGTGGTTTAATAATGACACACTCTGATGACGCAGGTTTAGTTTTGCCTCCAAAATTAGCACCTATCCAAGTTGTTATTGTTCCTATATATAAAGGAGAAGAACAATTAGACGCTATTTCTGAAAGAGTTAATGTGTTTGTTAAAGAGTTAAGAGGTAAAGGAGTTTCTGTAAAATTTGATACTCGAGATACAATGAGGCCTGGTGCAAAGTTTGCTGAGTATGAACTTAAAGGTGTTCCTGTAAGAGTTGCCATAGGGAATAGAGACTTAGAAAATGGAACTGTTGAAGTTGCTCGTAGAGATACCTTTGAGAAGCAAACAATTAACCAAGTAGATTTAGTAGAGCATGTAACTAAATTATTAGAAGAGATACAAGAAAACTTATTTACTAAGGCTTTAAACTATAGAGACTCACATATCACTGAAGTTAATTCTTTTGAAGAGTTTAAAGAAGTTATAGAAAATAAAGGAGGTTTTGTTTCTGCTCATTGGGATGGGACAATTGAGACTGAAGATAAAATTAAAGAATTAACAAAAGCTACAATACGTTGTATAGCGAATGATGCTAAAAAAGAGGATGGAATATGTGTTTTTACTGGAAAACCATCAACAGAAAGAGTTTTATTTGCTAAAGCGTATTAAAAAAAATAAAAAAGGTTTGGTGTATATGAAAACAGTTTGTATATTTGCACCCGCAATCGCAAAATAGATTGTTTTGGTCCGTTCGTCTAGGGGTTAGGACGCCAGGTTTTCATCCTGGTAACACGGGTTCGATTCCCGTACGGACTACAAAGTTTTTTAAGATTTAAGTAAAAAATTAAACCTTAAAAATTTTAAAAATTAAAAAGAATTAATTGCAGGTATAAAAAAATATCTTATATTTGCACCCGCAATCATAAAGATTGTATTTGGTCCGTTCGTCTAGGGGTTAGGACGCCAGGTTTTCATCCTGGTAACACGGGTTCGATTCCCGTACGGACTACAAAGTTTTTTATAAACAATTAACGATTTTAGTATAATGGCAAATCATAAGTCAGCATTAAAGAGAATAAGAAGTAACGAAGCTAAGCGCTTAAGAAATAAATATCAGCATAAAACTACACGTAATGCTGTTAGGAAATTAAGAGCAAGTACTGATAAAACAGAAGCTGAAGGGATGTTTTCATCTGTTGTTTCTATGTTAGATAAATTAGCAAAGAATAATATTATTCATAAAAATAAAGCAGCAAATTTAAAATCTAAATTAGCTAAGCACGTAGCAGCTTTATAAGAAATAAAATTACTTTAAGTAAAAGCGTTTTCATGAAAATGAAAACGCTTTTCTTGTTATGTATGTTTTATTATAATATTTTGGAGTTCTAGTCTTTTTTGTTAGTGGTATTCTTTTAAAAAGTATTTTCTTGAAGTATATGCTTCTCTAAGTAGTTTTAAAGTAGATAGAGAAGAATTTCTTTAGCTGTTGTGGAATTTGTGTTTTCTAAACTCAATTTACAACTCTAAAGAACGTTTTATGTTACCAGTCATATTTCTTATGGGCATCTAATCGGATAAATATGAATAGAAGTAAAGTGAACCCCCATAGTGAGGAACCTCCATAACTAAAAAAGGGTAGAGGGATACCTATTGTAGGTAGAATCCCTATCACCATTCCAATGTTTACTAACACATGAAAAAATAGTATAGATGCAATACCATATCCATAAATTCTTCCAAATTTGTTGGTATGCGTTTCAGCTAAAAAGATAATTCGATATAAGAGTAAAGTGAAAAGAATTATAACAAATGAACTTCCAAGAAAGCCCCATTCTTCACTTACAGTACTAAAAATATAATCTGTATCTTGTTCAGGAACGAAATTACCTTGTGTTCTATCACCTTGTAAAAATCCTTTTCCTGTTAATCCTCCTGAACTAATTGTTAATTCTGATTGATAGGTGTTGTAACCAACTCCTCTGTTATCTTTTATTTTCCCTAATAATATGTCAAATCTATCTTTTTGATGCTGCTCTAAAATATTGTTATAAGTATAACCTATTCCAACAATAAAAAGACTAGTAAATACATATAAAAAAATAACTTTAAATATGTTAAATCTTAGGAAACGTTTGTTTTTATAAACAGCATATAAGGTGTAAAATGTAATAAATAATAAGCATGTTATTAAAACCCATTTTATGCCAAAATATATGGTTAATAAGAATAGTATTATAGATAATGCGCCTATTATAAAATAAGCAAGGGTAAGTCCCTCTCTATTGAGTACAAAAAAAAATGAAAAATAAATTAATACCGACCCCATATCTGGTTGCAATGCAATAAAAAATGCAGGAGTAAATATTATTACAAAGGCTTTTAATTGATTCTTTATAAGGTTTAGGTTATACTGTCTGTCACTCATTAACTTTGCAAGAGCTAAAGCTGTAAATGTTTTTGTAAATTCAGAAGGTTGAAGTCCTACACCTCCAAAATTATACCATGATGTAGCCCCATTTATTTTTTTACCAAAAACAAGAACACCAGCTAATATAATAACAGAAATTAAGTAAAGTAAGCTAGAAAATTTTTCATAAAATTTTGCGTTAAAAAATAAAACAAATATCATAATAGGTAAACTTAATGCTATCCATATAAGTTGTTTACCATATCTTGCTGAAAAATTGAAAACTTCACGAGTTTCTTCATTTGAAGAAGCTGCGTAAATGTTTAACCAACCAAAGCTTACTAATAAGATATAAAGAAGGATTAAAATCCAATCAATTTCTGCAAATATATTATTTCGTTCCTGTCGCAATAGTATCTTTTTTTGGAATTAGCTTTTCGTATACACTTTTAAGACTTAAGTCAAGCATTCTTTTTTCTATATGCTTTCGTGAAATTTTCCCTGTTAAATATTTTTCTATCAATAAACTGGTAATAGGAGCAGCTATTGTAGAGCCGTATCCTCCGTTTTCTATATACACAGCTAAGGCAATTTTAGGATTGTCTTTAGGTGCAAAAGCAATTAAAATTGAATGATCAGGTAATTGTTCTTTTTTTCCATTAACGCGTATGAAATTTTCCGCAGTACCAGTTTTTCCACAAATATCTAGTCCTTTTACCTGACTAGATTTAGCAGTTCCTCTAGTAAATACTTCATGCATTGCTTCAATAGCAATAGGGAAATGTTGTGGAGAAATTGTTGTGAATTTTTTAATTGTATATGTAGAATCCTTAATAGGAGAGGAGTTTATTTTTTTTACTATGTGAGGAGTGTAAAAGTATCCTTTGTTGGCAATGGCTGCAGTCATATTTGCTAGCTGCATAGGAGTTGTTTCTACCTCTCCCTGGCCAATAGCGTTTGATATTGTTGTGGTTGCTCCCCATCTAAATTTATTACGAGCATCATAAAGTTTTGAATTTGGAATTCTCCCTTTTTGGCCAGTGGGTAAATCATATCCTAAATAATTACCTAAACCAAAACTTTTGACGTGTTTATTCCAGTTGTCTAAACCAATTTTTGAGTTTTCAGCTTTGTCAATTATCTTCCTATAAGCAGTACAGAAATAACTGTTACACGATTTAGCAATGGCAGTTTTTAATCTGATAGGGCGACCTACAATACGACAATGACACCCCATAAATTCATTTTTTCGTTTCCCATATCTGTAACCATGGTAACAACGTACAGAAAAATTCTCGTCAATAACACCTTCTTCTAAAGCAATCAAACCATTAATTATTTTAAAAGGTGATCCAGGGGCGTACATTGCTTGTAAACCTCTGTCAAATGTGGGCATATTAATTTTGTCGTTAAATAATTTAACAGAATTCGGAGAACGTTTTCTACCTACTAACAAATTAGGGTCATATGAAGGAGCGGTAATAAGTGCTAAAATTTCTCCAGTATTGGGTTCTAAAGCAACTATACCACCTCTCTTACCTTGCATCAGCTGTTCACCGTATTGTTGAAGTTCACTGTCAATAGTTAAAGTTAAATCTTTACCAGCCACAGCGAGGGTATCGTATTTCCCATCTTTATATGAGCCAGTTATTTTATTAAGGTTGTTTCTTTTAAAATATTTTTTACCTTTAATACCTCTAAGAATTTTTTCATATTGTTTTTCAACACCTAACTTACCAATTAATTCACCTTGCTCGTAATAGTCACTTGTTTTTGCTATATATTCATTTACTTCACTAATAAAGCCTAAAACATTAGCTGCTGATTTTAAAGGGTAATTACGAATGATACGTTTCTGGATGTAAAAACCTTTAAATTTTTGTAGCTTTTCCTGTAAAAAAGCAAAATCTTCTTTTGCAAGTTGTTTAAGGAATACTGAAGGTAGCCACCTAGCATATTTTTCAGCTTTTTTAAATCTGTATTTAAAATTTTCTTTTGATATTTTAAGTAAAGAACAGAATTGGATTGTATCTAAAGGTTTTACATCTTTGGGAATTACCATTACATCATACGAAAGTTGGTTTGCTACAACAAGTTTGTTGTTTCTATCGTACACATAACCTCTTTCAGGGTAATCATACTCGACCTTAACAGTTGAACTTAAGGTAGGGTTTGATTTTTTTCCATGAATGATTTGTAATTGAAAAAGTCTAAAAATATAAACTAAGCCAACAACTGTAATTAAAAAGAGTAATAAAAAACTTCGCTTCATGATAGCTTTTTTCTAAATATAAAACTTCCTAAGAAATACAGTACTAACGTAAATGTAGTTGATAATAGTGTATTGATAATAACATTTGAAAAATTATGTAAGCTAAAATTAATAAAACTGTATAAAATAAAGTGATGAATAATTGTTAAAATGGCTATATAATTAAAAGTTTTATCAAATGTTTCCAGTTTTAAATCGAATAAAAGATAATCGGATTCCGTTTTTTTAAAAATTGTTTTAACTAAAAATAAGCGTATGTATGCAATAAAAAGCGTAGCAAAGGCATGAATACCACCAGAATTAGAAAAGAAATCTATACAAAGTCCGAATAGAAAACTAATTGTTAAAAAAGATATTCGTTTTTGATTTAATGGAAATATAAATACATAAGCTATATATATGTATGGATTTACATGACCAAATAAAAGAATGTTATTTAAGATTAGTGTTTGTAGTAGTACAAAGAATATGAATAAAAATATAAGGTAAAGTGTTTTGTTCATTTTAATTCTCCACTTTTTTTATTTCTGTCTTATGAAAATTTGTAATAATATATATACTTCCTAAATTACTCATATCATTGAATAATTTTATATTAAGAGTATTCAAAGCAGATATTTTTTCAGGAACATTTTTTATAGTTCCAACTGGTATTCCCTCAGGAAATATAGTTGATTTACCACCAGTAATAATTGTATCTCCAATTTTATAAACTGCTTGACGAGGAATATCTATTAATTGAACAGTGTTATAATCTTTAGCATCCCAAATAAGTGTGCCAAAGTGATGGCTGTTCTTGAAGCGTACATTTATCTTACTATTTTTATTTAAAATTGATTGAACTCTAGCGTATTTACTATTAACATTTTCAGTTATACCAATTATTCCTTTGCTGTTTATTACAGCCATTTCAGTAGTAATATTGTTGCTTTTGCCTCTGTTAATTGTTATAAAATTATAAGGGGTATGGTAATCATTACTAGTAATTTTACCATTTATGTAGTAGTATTTTTGATTGAATTCTAAAGAATCTACTATAGTATTTATTTTCACAGTGTCAACTAAAGAATAAAGATTTTCTAGCTTATTTTTTAATAAAGTGTTTTCTTCTAAAAGTAAATTGTTTTCATTTTTTAAGTTCATATATTCATTAATGTTACTTATTTTGTGTAACAAACCACCAGATATAGTATTAGCAGAACTTATAAATTTACTTTTATGAAAAGAATGATTATTTATGATTAATGCAACAGCTATAATTTCTAGAAACAAAAAATATAAAAAGTGTTTATACTTTCTAAAGAAATAAATAAGCTGTTGCATAAATAATCAACTGATTTTATTTGATTAATACAGATTTGTATTTTTCAAGATTTTTTAAAGCAATTCCAGTACCACGAACAACTGCACGTAAAGGGTCTTCAGCAACATAAACAGGTAAATCTGTTTTTCTTGATAAACGTTTATCTAAACCTCTTAGCATTGAACCACCACCAGCTAAATAAATACCTGTATTATAGATGTCAGCAGCTAATTCTGGAGGAGTCTTTGATAAGGTTTCCATTACAGCATCTTCTATACGTAGTATAGATTTGTCTAGCGCTTTTGCAATTTCACGATAAGAAACTTGTACCTGCTTTGGTTTTCCACTTAATAAATCACGCCCTTGTACCATTATGTCTTCAGGAGGTGTATCTAAATCTTCAGTAGCAGAACCTATTTGGATTTTTATTTTCTCAGCAGTAGTTTCACCAACGTAAAGGTTATGTTGAGTTCGCATGTAATACATAATATCACTAGTAAACAAATCACCTGCAACTTTTACTGATTGATCACAAACAATACCTGCTAATGCTATAACAGCAATTTCAGTAGTACCCCCGCCTATATCAATAATCATATTCCCTTTTGGTTCCATAATATCAATACCTACACCAATAGCAGCAGCCATTGGTTCATAAATTAAATAAATTTCTTTGGCATTCATATGACGAGCAGAATCAATTACCGCTCTTTTTTCAACCTCAGTAATACCAGAAGGAATACATATAACCATTCTTAAAGATGGTGGAAAAAGCTTTTTCTTGATAGCAGGAATTTTTTTAACGAATTCCTTTATCATTTCTTCAGAAGCTTGAAAATCTGCAATCACTCCGTCTTTCAAAGGACGAATAGTTTTGATGTTTTCATGAGTTTTTCCTTGCATTCTATTGGCTTCATGACCAGTAGCTATAATTTTACCGGTCAATCTATTTCTAGCAACAATAGAAGGGCTATCTATAACTACTTTGCCATTGTGGATTATAAGTGTATTTGCAGTACCTAAATCTACTGCAATGTCTTCAGTCATAAAGTCGAAAAACCCCATAAAGTTTTGATGTTTTATCTAAAAATTGATGTATTCTCACAAATTTATAAAAAATATGAGTTGTTTTTACATCAAATACAATATTAATGTTTAAAATGTCTTGTTCCTGTAAAAACCATAGCAACATTGTTTTCATTACAATAATCAATGCTTAATTGATCTTTTATAGATCCACCTGGTTGAATTACACTTTTTACTCCAGCTTTATTCGCAATTTCTACACAATCAGGAAAAGGGAAAAAAGCATCACTAGCCATTACAGATCCATTTAAATCAAATCCGAAATTTGTTGCTTTTTCAATAGCTTGTCTTAATGCATCAACTCTACTTGTTTGTCCTGTTCCACTTGCACATAATTGATTGTTTTTAACTAAAACAATAGTATTAGATTTCGTGTGTTTACAAATTTTAGAAGCAAATAATAAATCTTTTAACTCGTTTTCAGAAGGTTTATTGTTAGTAGCATAAGATAAACCGTCAAGAGCGTCAGTAATATTATCTCTATCTTGAACTAAAGCTCCATTTAAACAAGTTCTAACTGTAGTTTTAGGTAACTCTATTTCTTTTTGAATTAAAAGAACTCTGTTCTTTTTTCCTTTTAAAATATCTAAAGCTTCATTTGTAAATGCTGGAGCAATTACCACTTCACAAAATAATTTATGAACTTCTTCTGCAGTTGCTTTATCAATTTCAGTGTTAGCTATTAAAATCCCTCCAAAAGCAGATACAGGATCACCAGCTAAAGCATCAACATATGCTTGATGTATTGTTTCTCTTTGAGCAAAGCCACAAGCGTTATTATGTTTTAAAATAGCAAATGTAGGAGCTTCACCTTTAAATTCATTCATTAAATTAACAGCAGCATCTACATCTAGTAGGTTGTTGTAACTTAATTCTTTTCCATGAAGTTTATCAAACATTGCATCTAAATCTCCAAAGAAATAACCTTTTTGATGTGGGTTTTCTCCATAACGTAAAATTTTACCTTCAGTTTCACTGATCTTTAAAGCAGCTTCTTCATCATCTGCATTGAAATAATTGAAAATAGCAGTATCATAATGAGAAGAAACATTAAAAGCTTTGGCAGAAAACTTTTTTCTTTCAGAGATAGATGTTTCTCCATTATTGTTTGTGATAGTTGCTAAGAATTCGTCATATTGTTCCATAGAAGAAACAATTACTGTGTCTTTAAAGTTTTTTGCAGCAGCCCTAATTAATGAAATACCACCAATATCAATTTTTTCGATGATATCTTGTTCAGGTGCTCCTGAGGCTACTGTTTTTTCAAATGGGTATAAATCAACAATTACTAGGTCTAATTGAGGAATTTGGTATTCTTGCATTTCAGCAATATCTCCTTCATGGTCTTGCCTGTTTAAAATACCGCCAAAAACTTTTGGGTGAAGTGTTTTTACTCTTCCTCCTAATATTGAAGGGTAAGAAGTAACATCTTCAACAGGTATTACATTTATACCTAAATCTTTAATAAATTTTTCTGTTCCTCCTGTAGAATAAATAGTAACGTTTAACTCGTTAAGTTTTTTTACTATAGGTTCTAATCCATCTTTATGAAAAACAGATATTAGTGCAGATTTAATAGTTTTTGTATTGTTCATTTTGTTGTGTTGTGTTAAACTCGCAAAATTACTAAAAGCTACGTGCTTTTACAATAAATGTATTTAACTTTTTTAATTAAAAAAACGCTATCGAAAGTTAATGTCTTTAGATAGCGTTTTTAAACAACAAAATGGAGAATAGGTTTGCTATTCTGCATTTTCCAGAAAATTCCTAAACCAATTAGTGAATTTTTCTATAAATGTTTGTTGTGATCTTGTTTGAGTATTACTATCACTCAAAGCAGCATAAGAGGGGAAATCTCTATTACTCATAATTTAAGGGGTTAAAAATGTTAATAAAGTTGTTAATAAAATTTCACCAAAGAAAGTAAAAAAAACTTTAATAATCAAATGTTTACGAGTTTTTATACGAAACTAGCTACTTTTTCACAAGTAAATTCTAATAATTCTTCATCTTTTGCTGTAAAAGGGTTAACTGTATGTGAATCAATGTCTATTTGTCCAATGTTTTCATTGTTGACAAAAATTGGAATTACAATTTCTGATTTTACTTTCCATCCACATGAAATATAGTTAGTCTGTTCTTTTACATCTTGAACAACGAAGTTTTTATTACTCACAGCTACCTGTCCACAAATTCCTTTTCCAAAAGGTATGATTGTGTGTTCAGTTTCTTCTCCGTTATATTGAGCTAGTTTTAATTCATCTTTATCTCCGTTCTTGAAATAAAAACCTACCCAATCATAATAAGAGATTTCAGAAGCTAAAAAATCACATATTTGTTGTAGTTTTTCTTCTTTAGTTGAATTTTCTTCTGAAATTTCTGTAATTCTATTTTTTAAGTTTTGTAAATTTCCCATGTTATATATTAATTCAGTACTTTATTCGAAAAAAGGGTTAAAAACTTACAAAAATAGGTTTAAGAAATGTTTTTGAGAAATATTTCTAATTTTTTGTAAATTTGCATTGTAAATGAAATCGTTACTATATAAAATATCATCATTGTTTCTAGCTTTATTGCTAGTGTTTTCTACTATATCTTTTACAGTAGAGAAGCATTTTTGTGGTGATTTTTTAATTGATGTTTCATTTTTAGGGGATGCTGATTCATGTAAAGGAGAGACTCAGAAAAGCTGTAATGGAGAATCAGTAATTGTTAAAAAGAAATGTTGTAAAGATGAATTAGCTCATATAAAAGGGCAAGATGACATAAAAAAAACTGCAAATGAAAAAATAACCTTTGAGCAACAAAAGTTTATTATAGCTTTCAGCATTTCTTACAAACTTTTATTTGAAAGTTTAGAAAAGCAGTTTATACCTCATAAAAATTATTCACCACCCAAAATAATTCGAGACATCCAAGTGTTGAACGATGTTTTTATCATATGATTTTGCAATTCTTTTTTAGAATAAAGAGAGTTATTGCAAAATTTTAAATGATATAAAACAACAATGAAGAAATATATATTCAGTATTTGTATACTGTATACAATAGTATCATTCTCACAAAATACTTTTAAGGGAATGATTATGGATAAAAACAATCCGAAAGATAATTTAGGAATTTATGGAGCTTCTGTATATTGGCTTAATACAGATATAGGAGCTACAACAAATGAAAAAGGTTGGTTTACTATTCCTTATAAAAAAGAATACAAAAAATTAGTAGTTAGTTTTGTAGGTTACAAAACAGATACACTAATAATTAATAGTTTAAAACCTATTCATCACTTTTTAAAAGAAGAAAATTTTTTAGAAGAAGTAGCTATTAATTCTAAAAAACAGGCTACTCAAAAATCATATTTACAGGCGCAAAATTTAATGACTATTAATAGTGAAGAATTGCTAAAAGCTGCTTGTTGCAATTTGGCAGAAAGCTTTGAAACGAATCCGTCGATTGATGTGAATTTTTCTGATGCACTTACTGGAACTAAGCAAATACAAATGTTGGGTTTAACGAGCCCTTATTTATTGATTACTCAAGAAAATATTCCATCAATAAGAGGAGCTTCTCAGGCTTTTGGACTTACGTTTACACCTGGTACTTGGGTTGAAAGTATTCAGATAACTAAAGGAGCAGGGAGTGTTGTTAATGGTTTTGAGAGTATATCAGGACAAATTAATACAGAACTGGTTAAACCTTTTTCGGATAATAAATTTTTTATTAACGCATATGGTGCATTAGGAGGAAGGCTAGAGTTAAATACTCATTTTAATCAAAAGATTACTGACAAATGGCAAACAGGTTTGTATATACATGGCAATCATAGAGGGCAACGATTTGATAAAAATGGTGATGGTTTTCTTGATAATCCATTGTCTGATCAAATTAATGTAATGAATCGCTGGCAGTATACAGATGCAGAAAAAGGATGGGTTAGTTTTACAAATTTCAGGTATTTAAAAGATACTAAACAATTGGGACAAGTTAATTTTAAGCCCGAATTAGATAAGGGAACTAAAAATGCTTGGGGAAGTGAAATAGCTACTAAAAGATTTGAAGTCTCAACTAAATTGGGGTACGTTTTTCCAGAATTACCTTTTCAAAGTTTTGGATTTCAAATGGCTTATAGTAATCATAACCAAGAGTCTTATTTTGGTTTGAGAGATTATGATATTAAACATCAAAGTTTTTATAGTAGTTTGTTGTTTAATTCAATTATTGGTGATACTAGACATAAATTTAAAACTGGAATTAATTTTATGTATGATAATTATGATGAGCTTGTAGGAGATTATAACGGAATAGTAAGTATTAATAATAATTATGAAAGAAGTGAAAATGCTATAGGAGCTTTCTTTGAATATGCTTATGATAATTCTGATGATATTAGTGTTACAGCTGGAGTAAGAGTTGATAATCATAATTTGTTAGGAACATTTTTAACACCAAGATTACATGTAAGATATACACCTTGGGAAAAAGGGGTACTAAGAACATCAATTGGAAGAGGGAAGAGAAGTGCTAATATTTTTGCTGAAAATCAACAAATGTTTGCATCATCAAGAAGTATAAATATAGGAAGTAATGACGGGAGAATTTATGGTTTAAAGCCTGAAATAGCTTGGAATTATGGTTTTTCTTTTTTACAAGGGTATAAGTTATTTGGAAAAAAAGGTGATGTTACTTTAGATTTTTATCAAACCAGTTTTGAGAATCAGGTAGTAGTTGATTGGGAAAATCCACAAGAAATTTCGTTTTATAATTTGGAGGGCAGAAGTGTTGCAAATAGCTTTCAGTTAGAGGTAAATCAAAATATAATGCCTTATTTTAATGTAAGGGTGGCTTACAAAGTATATGATGTGACTACTGACTATAAAAAAGGGAATTTAACAAAACCGTTACAGGCTAAAAATCGTTTTTTTACGAATGTTTCTTATGAAACTCTTGAGAGTAGTAATGGAGCAAAATGGAAATTTGATGTAACTTACAATTGGTTAGGGAAGCAAAGGTTACCGAATACACAAAGTAATCCTATTCGATATCAATTGCCAGCATTTGCTAAAAGTTATAGTTTATTAAATGCTCAAATTACTAAAGTGTTTTCAAAAAGATTTGAGATTTATGCTGGTGCTGAAAATATTACGAATTATAAACAAAAGAGCCCTATAGTTGGGAGTGATGATCCTTTTGGGGCGAATTTTGATACAACAATAGTGTATGCTCCTATTTTTGGAAGTAATTATTATACGGGGCTTCGATTTAAAATAAATTAAATAATAAACTTTTATAAAATTAAATTAATACAGATGAAAAAAATATTTTTAATACTTACAGTTTTATTTTTAAGTGTGCCGATGTCAGCGCAAAAAAAGAAAAAGAATGCAAAAGCTACTTTTAAAGTTGATGGAGTTTGTATGATGTGTAAGAAACGTATAGAAAAAGCGGCATTGAGTACCAAAGGAGTAAAGTATGCGGTGTGGAATGTTAAGTCACATGATTTAAGTTTGATTTTTGATGAGCGTAAAGTTGATCTTAAAGCTATAAAACAACGAGTGGCCAAAGTAGGACATGACACAAAAGAAATAAAAGCTACTACAGAAGATTATGATAACTTGCACCCTTGTTGTAAGTATAGAGAAGAAGAAGTAAGAGAAGATCATAAAAAATAAGAGTGCTTATTTTGTTTTTTTACCATATTTATCCATGATTTCTTTTTTACTATTAACTTGAAGTTTTTCGTAAATGTTTCTTGTATGTGTTTTTATAGTATTAATAGAAAGAAATAATTCGTCAGCAATAGAAGCATAACTCTTTCCTTTAGCAAGGAGTGTTAATACTTCATTTTCTCTCTCTGATAATTCTTTTTCATGTGGTAATTGAAAAGACTCTACAACTTTTCTAGCTATATTACTGCTCATTGGGGCACCTCCACTACAGGTTTGTTCTAGAGCAGTAATTAGTTCTTTTGGTGAAATATTTTTATTAAGGTAACCTACAGCTCCTGCACATAGTGCATCAAAAATAAACTTAGAATTTTCATGAACTGAAATTATAATTGGTAAAATTGAAGGGTTTTTCTTTTTAATTTCTTTAATAGTTTCTATTCCATTGATACCTCCCAGCTGTATGTCTACAAGCATAATGTCAGCACTATTTTTATTGTTGATGAATTCAATAGCATTTTCACCAGATAAAAAAGCACCCGTAACTTTAAATTTATCAGAAGAGTTAATTATTTCTTTAAAAGATTCTAAAATACTTTCGTGATCTTCAATAATTATTATGTTTAGTTTATTCATTTTTTAGATTATTAAGGATTCCTGTAAAAATTATTTTCACACCATTTTTAGTGTGGATATGAATTTTTTGATTTAACGATTCTGCTCTGAACTTCATGTTTTGAATTCCATTTATTCGTTTTAACTTGTTAATATTAAAACTCTTTCCATTGTCTTCTAACATGATTTTTAAAATATTTTTTTGAATATTAAAGGTTAAAAATACTTTTGTAGCGTTACTGTGTTTTAAAGAATTAGTCATGGCTTCTTTAAAAATCAAGACTAATTGTTTACTCCAATAAAATGGAAGTTCTATTTTTTGATTGCTTAAGTTGTGATTGGAGTAAAATCTAATAGTTGAGTTTTCAAATAAGCTTTCACCAAAATCATTTAAATATACTTGGAGCTGTTGTAAATCATCATTTTTATGGTCTAAAGCCCAAACAAAATCTTTCATTCCATGGTATAAATAATCGGCATCTTTTTTAATCTGTTTTAATTTCTTTTCTTGGGTTTCTTTGTCGTTTTTGTAATTTATATCTGTTAATAAGTTTGAAGTTATTGAGATGCTTGCTAATTTATTTCCTAGTTCATCATGAAAATCTCTAGCTACATTTTTTCGAACTTCTTTTAGCGCTTTTTGTAGCTTCTCTTTTTCTTCTATGTTTTTGTTAAGTTTTTTATTCTTTTTTATACTTTTTTGTAGTACATAAATTAATAGTAATACAATTGCACCAAGAAGTAGTACTGTAATTGTTACATAAAACCATGTTTGTTGATGCCAAGGATAGGTTATTTTAAACTGATAAGGTTTTGAATATTTCCAATTACTAAGGTTGTCTTTGAACCTAAATTTAATATTGTATTTGCCTTGTTTTGTGTTTTTAAAATCTAAATTATTACTTGATGTTTTTATCCAAGGATTATTGTTTAGTTGATAGGCAAGGGTTATTGATTTAGGGTTAATGTAATTAATAGTATTAAGATAAAAGCTGCTTTTATTCTGCTTTACTAGCAGTTTAGTATTGCATTGAGAAGAAAAAGGTTTAATGTTATTAAGTTTAAAAAGGCCTCTGTTGCCAGTAACATATATGTGGTTATTTTGTTCAGTGATTTTAGTAACAAAAGTAGACTGTTGTCCAAGTTCTTTCTCAATACTTAGGAATAAATTATTTTTAAATACGTTTAGCCCTTTTTGAGTAGCAACCCATAAAACGCCATGAGAATCTATATGGATGTCATTTATATGATTGCTTAGTAATCCTTGTTTAGTTGTAAATCTAATGGTTTTTTTAGGGGTTACCTTAAATAATCCCATATTGCTTGCTACCCAAGCAGTATCTTTTTGTATAAATAGATCACTAAAAACCCCGTTAGTAAACTTTTTATTTATTCTATTCCAAGAAGTAATTTCATTTTTAAAAGGAGGAGTAATATTTATAATACCTCCTTTTCCGTATAATGCTATAATTGAATTGTTATATAATGAGGCAGTTCTTATGTAGGAATCGTGAATTTTATTTATAACTGTTTTTGTATTGATTCCTTTTTTTGTTGAACTAAACAGGTTTCCCTTTAGTTCAATTAAAGTAGAATCAATGTTGAAATTAAAACATTTTGAATGTTTATAGGATATATTATTTGTTCCTAGATGTTTTTGATTAGGGTTGAATAAAGATGAAATGATGGTGATTTTTCTTTTCCTTTTATTAATTTGTAGTGCTTCAGCATGCGTTGGTACTACTTTTTTAGATGTAATATGATTGTTAGTGAATTCATAAATCATATTAGTGGCTAAAACAATTAAGTTGTTATTTGTATTGGTTATATCTTTTAAATCTGGGTTAATAAATACTTCTTTACCAAAAAAAGTATTAGTAGTTCTTGGTAGAAAGTATACGCCTTGACCATAAGTTGTTATCCAAAGATTTTTTCCTGAGTCAAATAAAAAGTCTGAAATTAAACTGTTTATAGCAAGTTTTTGAGAAAGATTTGTTAGTAAGTTATTGTCCCAATCATACATATAAATTTTTTGTGTACCATCTTTATAATTTTTAGAAACAAAATATAATTTTTGATTTATAACTTTAAGTTGAATTATTATTTCATTTTTAATAGGTATTTTTTTTTGTGAAACCAGTGATTTTTTTTCGTTAAAAACAAATACATGGTTGTGTGAAGCAGCAAACAAATAGTTACTAGATATGGTTATTGAATGGACTTCCCTAGAATTTAGTTTTGAGTATTTATTTTTTTTTAAAGAATAACCATCAAAAACAAAAATTCCTTTTAAAGGTTTAATGGTTTTCGGAGTATTTCTATTTCCAGAAGCAAATAAAAATAATTTATTATTAAGAAATGTTTCACTAAAAGAGTATGATTTTGATTGCCTAGAAGCTTTCTTAAAACTTATTTTAGGTTTTTTGAGAATAGAATCTTCTATTATTATGGCCGTTTTTTTCCAGTTACGTTTAGTGTTGTATAAGTATAAACTGTTACTGAAATCTCCAAAAATAATAGAATCATTAAGCTTATATACGTTTCTTACTTTGGTAACCTTATTGTTTTCTTGAGGTATAAGTTTAATACTATCATTTTTTAATTGATGTATACCTGCTCCCCAAGTCGCTAATAAATATTTATTAGAATTTTCTTCAAAAATATCTATTACAAAATTAGAATGTAAGCCGTTTTCATAAGTGTAATTAGTAAATTCAGAGCCATTAAATTTTGTTAATCCATCATCAGTTCCTATCCATATATGTCCTTGTTTGTCTTGTATAATTTGATAGGTTATATCATGAGGTAATCCGTTTTCAGCTGTATAGTGTTTGTATACGGGTTGTTGTGAGTAGCTAACTGCTACAAATAAACTAACTACAAATGTTGTTAGAAGTATTTTTTTTGTAGAAGCTATTTTTTTCAGCATGTTGATTTAAAATGGGGATACAAATATCTGTAAAAAAAGAGACTTAAAATCACCCTTTATGGGTGAGTTAATAAAGGTAGTGTAGAACTACTTTTGAAGCTTTATAATTATGTGTTTGAAAAATATAAATTGAGTAAAGTTTTTTCTAGCTGTATTTAAAATGAAGGGGTAAATGCAGTAATTAAAAACCGAGTGTAATAGCTCGGTTTTTTTGATTGTTATTTTAAAAAAAAAGTGTTGAAGTTTTAACTTTCAACACTTTTGTAAATATTTTATAACATTTGTAAGTTGTTAACTTCTAATTGTGTTAATTCACGCCATCTACCTCGAGGTAAATTCTTTTTTGTCATACCTGCAAAAACAACACGGTCTAGTTTTGTAACCGTGTATCCAAAATGTTCAAATATTTTACGAACAATACGGTTTCTTCCTGAGTGTATTTCAATACCTACTTCAGTTTTCTTCTCACCTTGAACGTAAGATACTGCGTCAATAAAAACTTTTCTACCTTCAATAATAACTTCTCCTCTTAATTTTTCTAAATCAGACATGGTTAGTTTTTTATCTAATGAAGCATGATAAAGTTTACGAACATTATGTTTTGGATGAGTTAGTTTTTTTGCTAATTCACCATCATTAGTAAAAAGTAACAATCCAGTAGTATTTCTATCTAATCTGCCAACCGGATAAATTCTTTCTTTAGTAGCATTGTTTATCAACTCCATAACCGTTTTTCTACCACGGTCATCTTCCATAGTTGTAATATAGTTTTTAGGCTTGTTTAAAATAATATAACGTTTCTTTTCCATAGAAATAAGTGTACCGTCAAAACGAACTTCGTCATTCGGTTGTACCTTATATCCCATTTCAGTTACTAGTTTACCGTTTATAGTAACACTACCATGTTCAATATATGTATCAGCTTCTCTACGTGAACAAATACCTGAGTTAGAAATGTATTTGTTTAAACGAATACCCGTGCTTTCACTCTTTTTTTGTGAAGGTTTATTCGTAGGTTTTGGTTTTCTAAAATCTTTTTTAAATTGACCTTTACTTTGAGGATTGCTGTTACTTCCAGCTTGTCGTCCTCTCGACGAGTTTTTTGAATTCATAATTGCTTTTTAAAATGCGGGCAAATGTACGTTAATTATTTGATTTTTAATCTAGAACATTAACCACTTTGTCTAATATTAATGTTTTGTCAATGAAAAGTAGGCTAAAAACACCTATTAATAATAAGAGTTTCAAAATGTTGTGTAATAATCGATATTGGTTTTTTTGAGATGCTTTAAAGGTATAAAAACCAACAAAAATTAATATGAAAGAAGCTAAATAAAAATAATATTTCATATAAGTTATTGCGGGGTAATTAAATAAAATAGCTACAGGTATTAATGTTAAAACTAACAATAAAATAATTGTTTTTTTTGCGTTGCGTTCTCCATATTTTACAGGAAAAGTGTTGTAGTTATTTGCAATTGCTCCTTTAATGTTTTCCAAATCCTTAATGATTTCACGAACCATAATAACTAAAAAAAGAAAAAAAGCATGTATGAAAATTACTTTTGAAAAATTTTTAAAATGAATAAAAATTGAAAAAAAGGGAAGTATGGTTAGAATAGTAGCAGTTACTAAACCAATTAATGGATGTTTTTTTAGTTTATGGGAATAAAGCCAAATAGCAAAGATGTAGAAGGCAAAAAAGAATGCTGCACGCCATGAAACAAGCCAGCCAAAACAGAAGCCAATAAAGTTTAATAAAAAATATAAAGAAAGTTTTGTTTCTTGCTTTACGTAAGAATCTAATCCAGTTTTAATGGGTCTATTAATCCTATCAGCTTTAACATCGTAAAAATTATTAATGATATATCCAGATGCAACAATACAAATAGTAGCAAGAACTAAGTAAAATAAGTGCGAATCAAAAATAACAAGTTTAAGTGATTTTTTTTCTGAAAAAATAAAAATAGCAGCCAAATATTGGGCTGCTACTAATACTAATATGTTATATCCTCTAATTACAGATAAGAGACTAAATAATTTATAAAAAAGTGAGTTTGCTTTGGGGGTACTCATCGCAACAAAATCATTTAAAAACGATACACTAATTCTAACTTATAGTCTTTTAAACTGCTTTTAGCCTTTTCAAAATCTTTAGTGAAACCTAAAATGTATCCACCTCCACCTGATCCGCAAAGTTTCAGGTAGTAATCGTTTGTTTGTATTCCTTTTTCCCAAACTCTATGAAATGCAGTAGGTATCATAGGTTTAAAGTTAGTGAATACAACTTTGGATAATTTTTTTACGTTTCCAAATAATGATTTAATGTTTCCTTGTAAAAAATCATCTATACAAGCATCAGTATGAATAGAGAATTCTTCACTTAACATTTTTCTAAAGCCTTCATTTTTCATTTTATTCATGAAAATGTTAACCATAGGTTCAGTTTCTCCTATTTGTTCTGAATCTAATAAGAAAACAGCTCCCTTTCCTTCTTTCTGAGAAGGTATGCCAGTAGCCTCTATATTTTCTTTAGAGTTGATTAAAATAGGTAAACTTAAATAAGAGTTTAAAGGATCTAACCCAGAACTTTTACCATGGAAAAAAGACTCCATTAAAGAAAAAGTTTGTTTTAAGGTTAAAAGCTTATCTCTAGTTAAGTTTTCTAAAACTGTAATCTTGTTATTTGCATATTTGTCATAAATAGAAGCAACTAACGCACCAGAACTTCCAACTCCGTATCCTTGAGGGATTGATGAGTCAAAATACATTCCGTTGTCAATGTCATTTTTAAGACTTTCAACATCAAAAGAAACTTCATCAGAAGATAAGTTAACTAAGTAATTATAGAAATTAGCTAAACTTTCGTTTGATTTCTTTGCTTCTCCTGTTAAGTTTTTAGCAGATTTTAAAGCACCTTTATAAGAGTTAAAAGGAATTGCTAATCCTTTAGAATCTTTAATGATACCATATTCTCCGAAGAGTAAAATCTTTGCATAAAATAAAGGTCCTTTCATAGATGTTTAATTATAATGCAAAAGTACAAGTAAAAGGTCTAGTTTACAATTTATTAGTAAACGTTTTTGTAAAAAGTTTTCCAAACACCTGCTTTTTTGTTGTTTTTGTATTTGCCTTTCTCTTTTATTTTACCGTTTTTGTAATAAACCTTCCAAATACCTTCTCGTTTGCCTTCTTTATATTTACCTTGTTCTTTGAGCTCGCCAGTTTTGTAAAAAACTTTACGAACTCCATGAAGTTTACCGTTTACATAATTGGCTTTATGCCATGTTTTACCATTTGAATGAAAGTAAGTTACTAATCCATCAAAATGTTCTTCTCCCGACTCTTTAGTAGTGCTAAATCCTTCCATTTGCACTTGTCCGTTTTCAAAGTAATCTATTATCCAGTAACCATTTTTAATTTTTTTTGGTGATGGACGATAGTACTCGCCTTTGTCCTTAGTTGTCTTTTGCCAATTGGCGTCGAACCATACTGTTTCCTGGGCTGTTAATGATAAAGTAAAAAACCCAACAAACACTACGATAAGTAATGTTGAAGTTTTCATAATATTAAGGGAATTAAATTTATGAGGTTTGTGCACCTAACCCCGTACTATCACAAATATACTGATTTTTTTGGCAATATTTTAACAAATCAGTTTTTATAAAATCTTCAACTGCTTGTTTTTCAGCTTTTGGGTAGAGAATATGCACGTTTGCGCCTGCATCTAAGGTAAAGCAAACATTACTTTTAGTGGCTAATCTGTATTCCCAGATCTTATTAATTATTTCTAAAGTGTTAGGTTTCATTAATATAAAGTAAGGGTTACTTGTGAGCATCATTGCATGTAGTGTTAATGCTTCACTTTCTACTAAATTAATGAACTCTTTAATATTTCCTTCTTGTAATATTATAGATAATTTATCTAAGTTCTCATTTGCTTGTTTAAAGCGTTGCTCTGCATATGGGTGATTATGCATTAAGTTATGACCAACAGTACTAGATACTTGTTTTTCACCTTTATCAACTAATAAAATACTATCTTGATAATCTTTAAAAATAGGGTGTACTTCGTATGGAAATTTGATGCCAAATAAATCAGAGCTACCTTTTATTTTTGGATGTTCACCCCAAACAACCATTGGCCCTTCAATACTTCTACTTGCACTTCCTGAACCTAAACGAGCTAAAAAAGAAGCTTTTTTATTTAAACACTCTAATGTTAAGCTAGGCGTTAACTCTTTTTCTAAACTCATTAAACACATAGCTATAGCACTCATTCCACTTGCTGATGAAGCAATCCCACTACTGTGAGGGAATGAGTTTTCTGAATTGATAACCATTGAATATTCTAAAATATAAGGGCAATATTTTTCAATTCTACTGAAAAACTTAGCTATTTTTGGTTTAAAGTCATCTTTCTTATTTCCTTCAAAATATAATTCAAAGTTAGCTTCAGTAACTTTTTTTGTTTTTGTAAACTCAATAGTAGTAATTGTATGACAATTATTTAGCGTAAAACTAATAGAAGCATTTTTAGGTAGTTGAGGTTCTGTTTTTCCCCAATATTTAACTAAGGCTATATTACTCGGTGTTTTCCAAGTGTACGTTGCCTTTTCTATTGTATTTCTAGTCTCCTTAAATATAAAATCAGATATGTTCAATGTCAAAAATTTTGACAAAGATAATTGTTTAACACTAAATAGAATTTAATTTATTCAAGACCTCTTCTTTATAGCTACGACTAATTGGAATTGCTTTTTTATTAATCTCTATGTATTCATTAGTGTAAGAATTAATAGATGAAATTGAAATGATAAAAGAACGGTGTATTCGTAAAAATGAAGTAGTTGGTAATTTGGTCTGGATATTAGTAATGGTTTCTCTAGTAACTATCGTTTTGTTTTTGGTGTGGATTTTAATATAGTCACTTAAGCTTTCTATGTAAAGAATAGAATCAAAATCTATTTTAAGCATTTTTCTATCTACTCGAACAAAAATAAAATTGTTATTTGTGAATGATTTGTTTTCTATGGGGTGATTTTTTAAAGTAGATGGAATTTCAAGAAATTTATTAACAGCTTGAAGAAACCTATCAAAGGCTATTGGCTTTAATAAGTAATCAATAGCCTGTAAGTCAAATCCGTCTGCTGCATATTCACGATAGGCAGTAGTAAAAATTATTTTTGTTTTTTTATGAGTAGATTTAGCTAATGATAGCCCTGATATTTCTGGCATGTTAATATCTAGAAAAAGTAAGTCAATATTTTTATCATTTATTAAGTTTAATGCTTCTATGGCACTTGAGCAACTTTTAATAAGGTTTAAATTTGTGATTCTTGTAATATAAGTTACTAGTATTTCACGAGCCATTGGCTCATCGTCAACAATAATACAATTAACTTTCCTATTCATTCTTAAGTAGTATTTTTAATTGGGCTGTAAAGAGATTATTTGAGAAAGAAGTTGATAAATCAAATTTATCTTTATAAACCATATTTAATCTTTTTTTTATGTTTTCTAATCCAATTCCTCCTTTTTTAATATTCTCATTTTTTGCTGTGTTGTAAATATCAAAAATTAATTCAGAATTGGTTGTTTTTAAAAAGATAGATATTTCTAGTGCGCCATTCTTTTGACTACCATGTTTAAAAGCATTTTCAACAAAAGGTAATAAGAGCATTGGAGAAATTTGAACATGATTATTATATGTTTCCTTTTGAAAATCAATGATTAAACGCTCTTGGAAGCGCATTTTCTCTAAAGAAACATAATCTTCAATATGTTGAATTTCGTCAGACAATAAAACTTTAGGTTTTTCTACTTGATATAAGATATAATCTAATAGATTAGATAACTTTAGAATCATATCTGGAGCTTCATCTGCTTTTTTTAGTGTGAAACCATATAGAGTATTAAGTGTGTTGAATAAAAAATGTGGATGGATTTGCATTTTCAAAAACTTTAACTCCTGTTCTTTAAGTTGTAATTGTGTTTCTAGAAATTTGTTTTTTAAATCTTCATTTTTTAATGTTGATTTATAATGATGTGCTATTAAACCTAGCATTATAACAATAAGTATAACAAAATAAACACCTAAGATTATTATTGGGAGACTTTTAGTTAAAGGTATTGAGTTTTCTGGAGTTAAACTAGCTGAAAAAATAACTCCATAAAAAACTGAAAATAAGATAAGAAAAAAAGAGATTATTAAAGAGTATACTGTATATAATAAAAAGAAATATTGTTTTTTTGAAAGTAGATAATTAGGAATTAAATAAAAATAAAAATAATAACCTATTACAATTGTTATAGGCATTAAATAGAATGAAAATTTGTTTACATATTTTATATTACTACTACCATATCCTAAAAAATAAGTATAAAAAAAGTACACACCAATCCAGAATAACAAGTGTATTAAGATATTAATTAAGATTTTAACTAACGAAAAATATTTTTTCATAAGAGTACAATAATACCTTTTTTATTTAAATGCATTGTTTTTTGCGATGAAATTCAAAATAAAGACGTGATATTGCATATAAGATTAATAACGTTGCTATATAAGCTTCAATTAGTAGTTTGTCTTTATAAAACATTCAATCGTCGCAATCTAAAAAAAGAACAATAAACTATTTTTAGATTTGAAACATAATAACTTAAAAAACTTAAAACTATGAATTTCTTATTTATGAATATATTATATGAAGGAGGTCCTGAATTTATGTATCCAATGATGATATTGTTAATTTTGTGTATAATCTTACTTATAAAATCTTTTATGGATGGTGATAAAAAAGGCAAAAAACAAAAAATAATAGGACATTTAAGTTTGTTTACTTTGGTTTGGGGATTTTTAGGTTTTATGATAAATATGATTTGGGCTTTTGATTCGATTTCAATAGCAACAGGAATACATCATTCAGTTTTAGCAGTTGGTTTAAAAGAAGCATTGTTAAGTCCCACTTTTGGAATGTTAGTGTTTTTAATTGTTAGATTAGGGCTTATAGCTTTAAACTTAAAAAAACAACACTAGTTAATAACTAATCACATACAAAATTTAATATATTATGAAAAAAAGAATTTTTTTATTCTTCGGAACTTTATGCTTTTTTGTGAGCTGTACTAAAAGCCAAAACTTAAATGAATTATTAAATGATTTTGAGAAAGAAAATGAGGCAATGGGCACTGTTTCTATTTTAAAAAATGGAAATAATTTTTATGAAAAATCTATTGGATACGCTAATATTGAACTTGATAAAAAGAACAATGCTGAAACTAAGTTTAGAATTGGTTCTATCAGTAAAACATTTACAGCTACCATTATTTTACAATTACTAGATGAAGGGAAATTATCATTAAAAAATTCTTTAAGTCAATATTTTCCAGAAATTCCAAATTCAGAAAATATTACAATTTCTGATATGTTATATCATAGAAGTGGTATTTATAATATTACAACAGATAAAAATTTTGAAGTTTGGATAAGCGAACCTAGAAGTAGGAATGAAATGATAACTAAAATAAAAAGTAAAGCTAGTTTATTTAAACCAAATTCTAAATTAGAATATTCTAATTCTAATTATATCTTACTTGCTTATATTGCTGAAAACATAGATAAGAAAACATTTGGTGAAATTGTTAATCATCGAATTATAGACAAGTTAAATTTAAAAAGAACAGATTTTGGAAAAGATATTGATTTTTCTAAAAATGAAGCAATGTGTTATTATCCTGAAAATGGTAAATGGCATCCAATTACTTTCCACACTAATTTAACAGGAACAATGGGAGCAGGTGGTGTTATTTCTAATGCGAAAGAAGTAAGTATTTTTTATAATGCCCTTTTTACAGGTAAATTGATTTCAAAAGAAAGCTTAAAATTAATGACCACACCCAAAGAAGAAATGGGTATGGGGATTTCAGTTAATGAATTTAATGGTTTAGTGGTTTACGGGCATGATGGAGCAATTGATGGTTTTCGTTCAATAGCTGCATATATGCCAAAATTAAAACTTACAATTTGTTTTACTTTTAATGCATCTTCGGGTTCTCATAGTCAAAAATTACTTAAGATTTTCAAAGCTTATAAGTATACAATAACTCAAAAAAGCAACTAATATTTAATTAGTTAATATAATTGCATACCTAATTCAATTTAGAATTAGGTATTTTTGTGGTTTAAATTATAATTGTGGATAGAAAAATAAAACTTATATGGGACTTTAAGGGTCCTGACGGATTAGAAACTGCTAAACACCATTGTGTTCATTTAAAAGAATTTGCCCAAATTGATAGCTTGAATTATCATGAAGTTGGGTATAACCAATTAAATGATTTACATACTATAGCTTTTATTATAGTCAATGAATCAGATATGAAAACATTTAGAGATACCTTAAAACCTCACAGAGGAGAAATAGCTTAAACAAATAAAAAAATCAAATAATATGTATTTAATAAATGCCTTAGCAAAACCTAAAAAATCATCTGAGCATTATGATGAAGTAATAGGAGCGTATGTAAGTTTGTATATTGATTATAAGGATATTCAAGGCGCATTAAAATTAGCAAATTTTTATATTAAAGATGAAGGATGGAAAGTTACTGAAATAGAAGACGAATATTTCACACTTGACTCTATTGATGATGTAGATGAAGAGCAGAAAGACTTGTATACGGAAGCTCTAGAGTATGGGTATTCTATCGTTTTTAACTGTTATGAAGAGGAAGATTAAAAAATATAAAGGTCAAAATAATTTTATTTTGACCTTTATATTTTTATTTATTTTTCTGAGATAGATTTAGCACATATATATCCACCTGTCCAAGCATTTTGAAAGTTAAATCCTCCAGTAACAGCATCTATATTTAATGTTTCACCTACAAAAAATAAATTTTGATGTAGTTTACTTTCAAAACGTTTAAAGTCAATTTGTTTTAAATCAATACCGCCAGCAGTAACAAATTCTTCCTTGAAAGTAGTGCGCCCATTTGCATTAAATAACCCGTTGGTTAATTGATTTGTTAAGTTTTGAAGATGTTTATTACTGATATCTGCCCAGTTTTGGTTGTTTTTAATAGCTGAAGCTATAACTAAACGTTCCCATAAGCGACGAGGAATATCTGGAAATGGTGATTTTAAAATAACTTGTTTCTTAGCATTGGTATTTTTTAATTCAAGGAGTTTTTCAAAAACTGTATCTGCATCAATTCCTAACCAATTAACAATAACATTATACTGATAGTTTTTATCAGCTAAAATACGAGCACCAAAAGCAGATAGCTTTAATATCGCAGGACCACTTAATCCCCAGTGAGTAATTAATAATGGGCCCGAGCTTTCTAGTTTAGTTTTGGCAATACTAACTTCTGCATTTGGAACAGCAACGCCACCTAAATCTATTATTCTAGAATCTTTAATGTTAAAAGTAAATAAAGAAGGAACAGTATTAATTATTGAATGCCCTAGATTTTCAGACATCTCCCATATTTTTTTACTACTACCGGCTGCAATTACTAGAACATCTGCTTTAAATTGACGTTCTTTAGTGTTGATAGTCCAGATAGGTTCTTGTTTTTGAATTGAAGTTACACCATGGTTTTTAAACACTTTAATACCTAGGTTATTAACAGCATTAGTAAAACAATCTATAATAGCTTGAGATGTATTTGCCTCAGGGAAAACACGGTTGTCATTTTCTATTTTTAAAGGAACTCCATGATTCTCAAACCACTCAAATGTATCACCAGTCATAAATTTATGAAAAGGACCTAATAATTCTTTTTCTCCTCTAGGGTAGAATTTAGTTAGTTCTTTTGGTTCAAAACAAGCATGAGTAACATTACAACGTCCACCACCAGATATTTTTACTTTTTGTAAAACTTCTTTTCCTTTTTCTAAAATAGTAATGTCTAAATTGGGATTTAGCTCTTTTGCATTTATGGCTGTAAAAAAACCCGCAGCACCTCCACCTATAATTATTACTTTTTTCATAAAGCCATTTCTTTAAAAGGTAAAATTGTATTGAACCCTTTATTTTTAAAATATTCAGGGGTATTTTTACCTCCAGTAGCTAAAACAAAGTCACCACCCCAAGCACCTAAACTTTTAATTTCTCCAAAATAATCAGAAAATAGACGTTTTTTAACCGGTTCTTGTTTAATAATAGAACTTATAATGTGCTCATGTTCTATAATAATACTATTTAATTTTTCAGTAGAAGAAGCTTCTAAAAATTCTTGAGTTAACTTATTTATTTCTGGAATTAGAAGTTTTGCTTCTTCTTTGTATTGTTTATATTGAGCAATACCTTCTCTACTGTTTTGTTTTTGGTTTAAATGCACAAAAAATAATTCATCAGCATAACTTGGTACGAATTGAGTTTCCTTAATTGAAGGTATTCCGTTATTAAGAGTATATATAATTGGAGTATTATGTTTGGCACAAGCAATGTCATAACCACTTCCAGAAAAAGCATTCCATAACAACCTGAAAGGGTCTACATTTGCCCAAGAAGCAATATTGTTAATTAGTGTTGAAGAGCTTCCTAGCCCCCAGTTTTTAGGAAATGATAAATTTGTTTTTACAATCAATCCATTTTCGATATTTAAAAAATCAGGGTTTAATTTTTTAGCCTCTTTTAAAATATTTAGAAGCGTTTCTGCTATAAATTCAGCCCCTCCTTCTTTATTGGAATCAAATGTAGCTGAGGTTAAACGTAGTTTAGAAATGTTAAACGTAGCCTCAAACCAACAATTGCCTTCGTTGGTAAAACTGCCCCAAATGAGTTGAGGTTCGTTAATTGGTTGTATTGTTAAATCTTGGCCAGATTTTGTAGGAATAGCTAATGCATTTGCGCCGTCTAAAACAAGGTATTCACCAGTTAATAATAACTTTCCGTTTGAGTAAAATTTTTTCAAAACAAGTATTAGGTCGAGCGGAGTCGAAACCTTTTTTATATTATTAATATATGACTTCTCGACTCCACTCGAGTTGACATATTCTTTCTATTCTCTTAATTTATTGAAAGCTTCCACTACTGCACTATGAGAAACAGTTACGTTTTCAAATTTTTTAGCAATTGTGTTTTTTTCTTCAGCAGTTGCTCCTAATTGATTTAGAATGTTCATTAAGTGCATTTTCATATGACCATGCTGAATTCCTTTAGTAGTAAGAGCTCTTAGAGCTGCAAAATTTTGAGCTAAACCAGCGGTCGCCATTACTTCCATTAACTCTCGTGCTGATGGCCTGTTTAACATATCTAGTGATAGTTTAGCCATAGGATGTAAAGCTGTTAATCCACCAACTGTTCCAACAGCCAAAGGTATTTCTATCCAAAATTTAAAAATACCATTTTTCACTTCACAGTGAGTTAGGCTTTTATAACATCCATCTTTAGAGGCATATGCATGGGCACCAGCTTCAATAGCTCTGAAATCATTTCCTGTAGCTAAAACAACTGCGTCAATACCATTCATGATTCCTTTGTTATGAGTAACAGCTCTAAAAGGTTCAATTTCTGCTATTTTAACGGCTTGTTCAAATTTCTTAGCAAACTTCTCAGGATTCTCTCCTCCTAAATCAGGAATTAAGCATGAAACTTCAGATTTAACAATACATTCAGGAACATAGTTAGATAAAATACTCATAACTATTTCAATGTCATGTCTTTTAAATTGATTAGCCATAGCTTCTAAACAAGAGTTAATAAAATTAGCTCCCATTGAATCTTTGGTTTCAAAAGTAACATGCAATTGATAGTAGTTATCAAGTTGCTTAGTTTTGTCAATTAATTCAATATCTAAAATACCACCACCTCTTTTTTCCATGTTTTTGGTAATAGAGGAAGTTACTTCTCTTAATTTAGATTTTTGTTCATTAAAATAACTAGTGAGTTCTTTTTTATTACCAGCAAACATAAAATGAACTTGACCAATTTTAGTTGTTGAAATAACTGTTGTTTTAAAACCTCCACGTGTACTCCAGAATTTAGCTACAAGAGAAGCAGCAGCAACTACAGAACTTTCTTCAACTACCATAGGTATTACGTATTCTTTATTGTTAATAATAAAGTTAGGAGCAATACCATAGGGCATATAAAAGTTAGTGATTGTATTCTCTATAAAATCATCATGAAGTTGTTGTAGCTTAGAATTGTCATTCCAATACTGTTTTATAACATTTATAGTTTCATTTTGATTGTTAAAAAAATTTTTAGCTAACCAATCTATTTTGTCTTCTTTAGAAAGTTTAGAAAATCCAGAAATAACTTTAGGCATTCTTTGTTTTTGTTTTTTAATGGGGTCAAAGATAAATGAATCCTATTAAAATAGCTTTCATAATGTATATTTCTAAGGTTTTTAACTCAGAATTTAATGAATTTTCCGTAAACTTGGCAAACTTTTTACTTAAACAACAACTAAATATGAAAAAACTGTTAATATTTTTTATTGGAGTTTCTACGTTTATACAAGCTCAGAAAAAAGATATTTCTTTAGAGGATATATGGCGAAAAGGCACGTTTAGAGCTGATTATATGAATTCTTTAAACTCAATGAATGGAGATTTTTACTCCCTTTTAAATTATTCAAAAGAAAGTTCAACTGTAGATAAGTACAGTTATGAAACATTAGAGAAAATAGCCACAATTGTTGATAGTAAAGATTTAAATGAATTAAAATACATTCAATCTTATAAATTTAATAACGACGAAACTAAATTGATTTTAGGTACCAACTTTAAACCAATATTTCGTCGTTCTTTTTTAGGTACATTTTACTTATATGATATTGCTTCAAAAAAAATATCATTAATAGGAGAAGATATACAAAGACCTACTTTTTCACCAGATAGTAAAAAAATAGCATACGCTAAGGATAATAACTTATACATTAAAGATTTTTCTGAAAATGAAACTGTTTTTAAAATAACAAGTAGTGGAAAGAAAAATGAAATTATTAATGGTATTACTGATTGGGTATATGAAGAAGAATTTGGTTTTGTAAAAGCTTTTGAGTGGAGTTCAGATAGTAAAAACCTTGCATACTTACGTTTTGATGAAAGCAAAGTGAAAACATTTTCTATGGATGTGTATGGTAAAGGGAAATATCCAACTCAACATGTTTTTAAATATCCAAAAGCTGGAGAAAAAAACGCAAAAGTTTCATTGCATATTTTTTCATTAAGCACCAATAAAACTGCAGAAATAGTTTTTGGAGAATATGAATACATTCCAAGAATTAATTGGACTAAAGATTCAAACTTATTAGCTGTACGTACATTAAATCGCCATCAAAATGATTTGAAAATGTATTTTGTTAATGCTAACACATTTGCAAGTACATTAATACTTAATGAAACAGATAAGGCTTATGTTGATGTTACTGACGATTTAACTTTTTTAGATGATAATAGCTTTATTTGGACTAGTGAAAAAGATGGGTATAACCATATTTATCATTATGATAATAAAGGTAAATTAATAAATCAAGTAACTAAAGGTAATTGGGAAGTAACTTCTTATTACGGGTATAATGCTAAAGAAAAAACTATTTATTATCAATCTGTAGAAAACGGATCAATTAATAGAGGGGTATATAGTGTTTCATTAAAAGGAGATAACAAAAAGTTACTAAGTAATCCTTCAGGAACTAATGGTGCTTCTTTTAGTAAAAATATGAATTACTTTATCAATACGTTTTCTGATGCTAATACTCCACAGGTGTATACATTAAGGAATAAAGGAGGTAAAGTTTTAAAAACAATTAAAGATAATGCAAGTTTAAAGCAAACTATTACTCAATACAATCTTAGTAAAAAAGAATTCTCAACAATATCCATAAATGGGAATGATTTAAACATGTATACAATTAAACCATCAAATTTTGATGCAAATAAAAAGTACCCTGTTTTAATGTATCAATATTCTGGGCCAGGATCTCAAAATGTAGCTAATAGATGGAATGGTTCAAATGATTACTGGCACCAAATGCTAGCTCAAAACGGGTATATTGTTGTATGTGTTGATGGAAGAGGTACAGGTTATAAAGGTAGAGATTTTAAGAAAGTTACTTATATGAATTTAGTAAAGCATGAAACTGAAGATCAGATTGCGGTTGCTAAAGAGTTAGCAAAACTTTCATATGTAGATGCAAATAGAATTGGAATTTGGGGATGGTCTTTTGGTGGTCATATGAGTACCAATTGTATTTTAAAAGGGAATGACGTTTTTGCAGCAGCAATAGCAGTTGCTCCAGTAACAACATGGCGTTTTTATGATACAATATATACTGAACGTTATATGCGTACTCCTGAAGAAAATCCAACAGGGTATGATGATAATTCACCATTGAACTATCCAGAATTATTAAAAGGAAAATATTTATTAGTTCATGGTACAGGAGATGATAATGTACATGTACAAAACGCTACGCGTATGGCAGAGGCTTTAATTCAAGCTAATAAACAATTTGATTGGGCAATGTATCCAGATAAAAACCACGGAATTTATGGTGGTAATACACGTTTACATTTATATACTAAAATGACAAATTTTATTAAAAACAACTTATAAAAATCTAACAAACATGAGTACAGTAAAACAGCCGCATGAAAAAGAATTATTTGGGCAACCAGTAGGTTTATATATCCTGTTTCTAACCGAAATGTGGGAACGATTTTCATATTATGGAATGAGAGCTTTATTAGTTTTATATATGACTACTTCTGCAATGGGAGATGATCCAAGAGGAGCAGGGTTAGGTTGGACAAGTAAAGAAGCTTTAGCTTTATATGGTTGGTATACCATGTTGGTATATGTAATGTCTATACCCGGAGGTATGATTGCAGATAAATTACTTGGACAAAAAAGATCGGTATTATTAGGGGCAATTATTTTGTGCCTAGGTCATGGAGTTCTAATAATGACTGATACTTGGGCTTTTTATACAGGGTTAGGGTTAGTTATTTTAGGAGTTGGTTTATTAAAACCAAATATTTCAACTATGGTTGGAGGATTATATAAAGAAGGAGATATTAGAAGAGATAAAGGATTTTCTATTTTTTATATAGGAATAAATTTAGGTTCTCTTTTAGCAACGATGGTAATAGGATTAGTAGTTGCAAAATGGGGATGGCATGCAGGTTTTGGTTTAGCAGGTATTGTAATGGTATTAGGATTAATAAACTATGTTTATGGACAAAAATATTTAAAAGAAGTAGGTAATTTCGTGCCAAGTAAAAATGATGAGAACTCAATATCTTACGGGAAGTTATATTCAAAGCTGTTTAGTTCACCTAAACAGTTGGTTTTTACTGTAGTTTTATTAGCGGCATCTGCGTTTGGATGGTATAAGTTAGGATGGGGTTATGGAATGTTATTTTTGTTTTTAACAGCAATTACAGCATTATTAATGATGATTTACAAAGAATTAGAAACTCAGGTTTTTAAAGATCGTTTTTTAGTTCTTTTATTATCTTTTATTATGGTTATTATTTTTTGGGGAGCATTTGAGCAAGCTGGAGGATTAATGAACTTATATACAGAAACAAATACAAATAGAGTTCTTTTTGGTTGGGAAATTCCAACAGTAATGTTTCAAAGTTTAAATGCTGGTTTTATTATTTTATTTGCAACTGGGGTTGCTGGTTTTTGGGCTAATAGAAAGCTGAAATCAAAAGAAGCTTCTTCTTTATTTAAAATGGCTTTAGGTATTATTATAATGGGATTTGGTTTCCTTTTTATGGTTTTTGCAGCTATGGAGTTCGAGAAATCTGGAACATCTAGCATGTTATGGTTAGTATTGGCGTATTTATTTCATACAATAGGTGAATTATGTATTTCACCAGTAGCACTTTCTTTTATCACTAAGTTAGCACCAGTAAAATATGCTGCTTTAATGATGGGAGTTTATTTTGCAGCTACAGGTTTAGGTAATAAAGTAGCAGGAATAGTAGGAGAATCAGCTTCTGATTATGGTGAGTTAACTATTTTTTCTGGAATATTAATTTTTACTGTTTTAATCGGTGGTTTATTTATTTTAATATTAAAACCTTTAAAGCGTTTAACGCATGGAGCTGAAGAGAAGGAAAGGGATTTAAAGCAGGAAGAGGCAGAAGGATTTGAATTAGCTGATAATTAATAAAAATATATTTAACAACCTCATAATAGAAATATTATGAGGTTTGTTTTGTTTATAAATTAAATAAATATTTATGAGTACAACATTGAAATCTAATGAGTTTAGTCTTTTAGGACATAAACCAGCACTGTTTGTTTTGTTTTTTACTGAAATGTGGGAACGCTTTTCATATTATGGAATGCGTGCAATATTTGTATTGTTTTTAACAGCATCATTTTCTGATGGTGGCTGGGAATGGACTAGAGAACGTGCCTTAGGATTATTAGGTATTTATACAAGTTCTGTTTATTTAACACCTTTAATTGGAGGTATCATTGCAGATAAGTTTTTAGGATATCAAAAAGCAGTAGCGCTTGGAGCTTTGGCAATGACATTGGGGCATGCAGCTATGGCTTTAGAAACAGAAATGACATTGTATTTAGGTATAGGTCTTTTGATTATAGGTAATGGTTTGTTTAAACCAAACGTTACTTCAATAGTAAGTGGTTTATATGACAAATACCCAGAAAGAAAAGATGGGGCTTTTACCATTTTTTATATGGGAGTAAATGCTGGTGGTTTCTTAGGAGTTCTTCTATGTGGTTTTTTAGCAAATAATTTAAGTTATTCATGGGGATTCGGGCTTGCCGGTATTTTTATGTTTTTAGGAACTTTACAATTTTGGTTTGGTAGAGACATTTTTGAAAATATAGGAAATGCACCAAGTAAAAAAGTAGATTTATCAGACGCTATTGAAAATGTTGAGGTTATTGAAGAAGAAAAAGTTCCTAATAATGTTCAAAGAGATAGATACATAGTAGTTGGTATTTTAGCTTTTTTCACAGTGTTTTTTTGGGCAGCTTTTGAACAAGCAAGTGGATCTATGAACATTTTCGCAAGAGATTATACACAAAGAGCTTTAACAGGTAATTCTGCAGTTATATTCAAAATTGTAGATGTTTTAGTTTCAACAGTGCCTTTAATTATTATTTCTTGGGTATTGTTAAAATTATTTGGACAAACATTTAAAAAAATATCTTTATCTAATATAGTTTTAGGTATTAGCTTTGTGAGTATTTGGGCAATAGTAATATGGAAATTAAGTGTAATCATTCCTCAGCAAAATGCAGAAATTGAGGCATCTTGGTTTTTAATATTAAATTCATTGTTTATTATTTTCTTAGCTCCACTATTTTCTAAATGGTGGGAAAGTAAGTTTAATCCATCTGCGGCAGTAAAATTCGGAATTGGAATGGTACTTTTAGCTATTGGATTTGGTGCTTTAGCTTATGGTTCTAGTGCTATTCCTCAAGGAGCTAAAACAGCATCTGTAAGTTTAATTTGGCTTGTGTTAGCATATTTATTTCACACTATGGGAGAATTATGTGTATCTCCAGTAGGACTTTCTTATGTTTCAAAATTAGTGCCTGCGAAAAAAATAGGTATGATGTTCGGAATTTGGTATTTAGTAAATGCCCTAGGTAATTTTATTGCTGCTAAAGTAGGTAGTTATATAGATCCTATTGTAGAACAATATTCTATGTCCTTTTTCTTTTTAATATTTACTATAATCCCTGGAGCAGTTGGGATAATCTTTTTGGTATTAAATCCATTAATTAAGAAATTAATGCACGGTATTCGATAATAATTTTTATCAGTAGAAAAATATATAACCTGTTAGTTTGAAAAAATTAACAGGTTTTTTTGTAAATTTGGAATACTTATTGAGACAAACGGAGTATGAGAAATTTTATAATAGTAGTAGTTTTAGTAGTAGCTTCTATAAGTGTTAAAGCACAAAACAAGGTTAAATGGTTAACTTTTGAAGAAGCCATAGAGAAAAATGAGAAAAACCCGAAGCCTATTTTAATTGATATTTATACCGATTGGTGCGGATGGTGTAAGAAAATGGATAAAACTACTTATAAGAATGAAGTAATTGTAAAGTATATTAATGAAAATTATTATGCTGTAAAATTAAATGGAGAAGAGAAGAGAGATATAAACTACCAAGGAAGAAAATTTACCTATAAAGCACAAGGTAGGAGAGGATATCATGAACTAGCTGCGGCAATAATGAATGGAAAACTTAGTTACCCATCAACAGCTTTTTTAAATAAAGATAAACAACTCATACAAAATGTTCCTGGCTATTTAGCTGAACAGCGTTTTGAAAAAATATTAGCCTTCTTTTCAGGTGAAAATTATAAAACTACAAAATGGAAAGATTTTTCTGAAAACTTTAAAAGTTCTATATAGTTAAAGAACTAATTTAATATATAAGCACCCTTTTGGTAAGTACTCCAAAAGGGTGTTTTTTGTTTCTTACAAGTTAGCCTGTATTGATTAGTATAACTTTTATAATTACTGCCATCAGCTATAATTAATTTTGGTTTTACTTGTTTGATTAAACGAGATAAATTTATTTTTGGATTGTCTATTAATAAAACAATACAGTTTTTAAGGTTTTTAACATTGTAAATACCGAGTTTATCAATTATCATAATAGTATCTTTTTTTGTTAAAAACATTGAAGGGATAGTGTTTTTATAAATTGTATTAATGTTTTTTTCAATACGATATGCTTTTACTAATTTTTCATTAGTGATATTTAATACTTTTAAAGAGTCATGATAAATGAGAAGTTTTCCTTTTTTTTGTTCCCCAATTATTGAGTGTTGATTTTTATGAAAAATGACAAATTCATTCCTCGATTCACTTTTGTGTTTTTCTACTAAATAAGTAGATTGTAGCAGACTAATTGAAAGTAAAGTATAAATTAATTTTCTTGTAGTAGGTTTTAAAAAGAGCTGAAAAGAAAAAATTATAAAAGTATACCATAAAAATGCTTGTAAAAGAGACATAGGTATTTCTGTCAGTAAAAAGTTTTCTTGATTTGCAATCCATTCCATAAAATTATTCATGTATTGAATGCTATAGTTATAGATTTTAGCTAAGAAGTTTGGCAGTAAATCTAAAGTAGATAGTAGCATAATTATAATTCCAAAGAATAAAATACTACCAAGGAAGGGTATTATAATTAAATTAGAAAGGATAAATAAAGAGGGAAATTGATGAAAATAATATAAGCTAATTGGTAAAATAGCTAGTTGTGCAGCAATTGAGACTGTAAATAATTTCCATATTTTATTTAATAATGAAAATTTAGGATTCCAAATCTTATAAAGTAATGGTTGAATCCAAACAATTCCAAAAACAGCAATATAACTTAATTGGAAACCAACATCGAATAAAAATAAAGGTTTTATAAGAAGTAATAAAAACATGGAGCTTATAAGTGAATGTTCTATGATACTTTTCTTTTTAAATAGTTCTGCAATTGCAATAAAAGTAAACATGGTAACTGCTCTAACTACTGATGCAGACAAACCAGCAATAAAAGCGAACCACCATAAAACGAGTATTATACTAAGGGTTTTTAGGCGAGTACCGTGTTTAAAATAATGTAAAGGTTTTAGTATATTTAAGAGTATTAACAAAATGATACCAATATGTAATCCTGATATAGCTAGTAAATGTATGGCACCAGCGTTTGTGTAATTTGCAATAATTTTTTTTGATATATCTTGACGTTGACCAAGTAATAAGGCATTGATAATGGCATATACGTCTTTTGAAAAAACTTGTTTTTTTAAAGAAGTTTGAATCTTTTCTCGAAAACTATTTGAATACCTAACTATTGAAAACTTTTTGTTTGTTGTAATTTTATAGTGTTTCTTACTGATAGATATTTGATGATATATATATTGTTTTGAGAGATAGTCTTTGTAATTAAATTGATAAGGGTTTAAAGGAGAGGATAATTCTTTAAAAATAGGTTTTATTACTATTTGATCGTTGATTTTTAATAATTGTAAAGAACTGTCTTTCTTTATATTTATTAAAACATTTCCTTTAACTTCTTTTTTATCAACATAATTAATGGAGCCAACATATTTATCAAAATAAGTATTAGATTTTAATTTTTTAGTAACTGTTATAGTAGTATAAGAATTATTGTTTACATGTTTTATAAAATAATTTGAATAGTTTTTAGGGTTTTGAATATATACTGATGTAATCCCTAAGAAGAGGAAAGTAAAAAGAGATATAAATTTAAATCCAACAGCATACTTATTTTTTTTTAAAATAAGTAAAATCAAGCTTAATAGTATGGAAGTTAAAAACAGTTTAAAAAAACTATAACTCCATATTTTGAAATGAAACTGTAAAGTTATTCCAAAAATTAAGCATAAGAGGTAGTGAAATGGTGGGTAACCAAGTAATTTTTTCATAGCTAGGTAAAATTAATCTTTTCTTTTTTAATCGACAAAAACCTTTTTGATCTTACAATTGCAATTAATTAATTTATCTTTTTTCGTTTGCGAAGTATTTTATAATGTTGATAGCATTATAATAATCGGTCGCGGTGTTTTTGGAAGTTTAAGGGAGCGTAATGCAGATATTTACAGTGTTGATAAGCTTAAGTTTATTAATGGTTAAGTAAAAATTAGAAGTAGCTACATCTTTTTTATTACCAAGGAGAAGTCTGAAAATCCTTTAAAAAGAGTAAGAAACTAACTTAAACATAAAAAATTATGGGAACATTTTATTCGTTCGATGATGAAGCAATTGAACAAGCGCTAGAAGCAGCAAGAAACACACATGGCGGCGGAGAATTAAAAGCAGCAAATGCTAGTTTTGATACAACTAAAGGAGGAGATTTGTTTGTAAGTGCACAATGTGTGTCAGTTACAGTTGAAAATCACAAGATTTGTATAAAATTACCTTTAGGTTTTGGAAAACATTGTTTTAGTATTCCTGTTAGCATTCCAAACGGAACTGCAGGTAAGGCATGTATAGGTATTTGTACAACTTGGGGAATTCCTACAGGTGTTAAACTTTCTGTTGTTATTGGGGGGGTAACTGTAATTAGCCAAACATTTGGTAAATGCTAAAAAATAAGTTTTTAATAAACTTTAATTAAATTAAGAAGCAACTGCATATACATGTAGTTGCTTTTAAATTAATATAATTATAAAGATGAATCTAAAATTACAAACTTATAACCGGTACCATGAATGTTACTTATTTTAATTGAAGATGTTTCTTTAAAGTACTTGCGTAATTTTGAAATAAAAACATCTAAACTCCTACCTAAAAAATAACTATCATCTTCCCATATCGATTTTAAAATATATTCTCTTCTAAGTAATGTATTTGGGTTTTTAACGAATAATGATAAAAGATCAGCTTCTTTTTGAGTTAACTGAATACTTTCTTGTTGAGTATGCAATATTAAATTAGTAATATCTAAAGAATAAGCATCAAAATTTATTGACTCATTGGTTAAATTAGTAGTCTTCCCCCTTTTTAAAATAGCTTTTATCCTTAATACTAATTCCTCTATGCTAAAAGGTTTAGTTACATAATCATCAGCACCAACTTTAAACCCTTTTATTTTATCTTCTTTCATTGATTTAGCAGTTAAAAATATAATAGGAATGTCTAGGTTGAAAGATCTAATTTCGGAAGCCAAACTAAAACCATCTATTTTTGGCATCATTACATCTAATAAACATAAATCAAAAGATTGTTTTTTTAATAAAGGTAAAGCTGGTAATCCATTTGTTAAATGAGTTACGTGAAAATTATATCCTTCAAGACTGTCTTTTAATAAAAAGCCCATACTTTCATCATCTTCAATAAGTAAAATACGTTTTTGGATATTCATAAATTTAAATAGGTAAATAAATTTTAAAACAGCTTCCTACATTTCTTGTACTTTTAAAGGTAATGTTTCCTAAATGTTTTTCAATAATAATTTTGACATAGTTTAGACCTAAACCATAACCTTTGGTGTTATGAATGTTTCCAGATTCAGCTCTGAAAAATTTTTCAAAAATGCGTTGTTGAGTTTCTTTACTCATTCCAATACCTTTATCTTTAATTTCAATGAAAATGCCATCCTTTTCATTTTTTGTTGTAAGTATTATTTCAGGATAGTTTTTGGAATACTTTATAGCGTTTTCAATTAAATTATAAATTACATTTGTTAAATGAGTTTCATCAGCATTAATAAGGTATTGATTTGCATTTAGTTTTGATTTAAGACTACCTTCTTTTTCTTGAATTAATGGTTGAAAACTAGTAATTACATTATTAATAATGGTATGTAAATCAATAATTTTGAATGAAAGAGATTCCTCTTTTTTTTCTATAGTTGAAATTTGTAAAACGGTATCAACGAGATTATGTAGCCTAGTGTTTTCATTATATATTATATCAGCATATTTTTTTAGCTTTTGATTATCCATATCATTTCTGTTTCTAATTGCATCAGAAGCAACTGAGATATTGGTTATAGGGGTTTTTAGTTCATGCGTCATGTTATTCACAAAATCCTTTTTCAGCATAGCTAGTTTTTTTTCTTTAATAATAGAAAGTATTATAAATGTAAAAACCGCTAATAGTATTAATAAACTAATGGAAGAGTATAACCATATTCCCATTGAATTTAATAAATGCGAAGTTTTGTTATTAATACGAATTTTGAAATCAAGGTTTTCTTTATCATCCATTCTTCCAATACAAGCAATACTTGGATCATCAAACAAGTTTGTTATAGTATTTCCTAAAACAAGTTCTTGATTTTTAGCTTTTACAATAGAATAATCAAAATTTACATTTATATTTCTTAGTAAAAATTCTTTTCTAATGCAACTATCTAAAGTAGCTAAGTTATAATAACTGTTGGTTTTTATATAATATTCATTAGAGGCAGTTTTTGAAATCGGGGGAATTTTCGATAAATTGTTATTATCTAATATTAGTAGTGTATTTGCAACATTTCTAAGAGCAATGTTTATTTTTTCATCAAACTGTCTTCCTTCTAAAGAAAAAGATTTTTTAAACCAATATACCTGAGTTATAAATAATCCAAATATAGTTAGCAACATTAAAGATAAAATAGTTCGTATTGTTTTTGATGACATATAACAAAGTTATATTAATTCTTGTTTGGTTACTTGTAATTTACATTTCAATAACATTTTTTTACACTTCAATAACAACTATTTACAATTAGTTTTTAAAATTGTAATTGGTTAGTATTAAATTTGTTAAGCAATATAAAATATGTTTAGTATGAAAAATAAGGTTGTTGTTATTGGTTTTTTTATGACTGTTATGTTACTTGTAATCTATGGTTTTGTAAAAGATAACAAAGATATAGTTACTTGCAAACCAATTGATAAAAGTTTATTTACGAACGATAATACATTTTTGAATGATTTTGTCGCTGAAAAAAGCTTAATGTACTCTGTTAAAGGAAAACATAAACGAACTATAACTAAAAAGAAAATAAAAGAAGCACATAGTGTTGGTGATTTAATAGCGTATTATCCATCAAGTTGGATTGTTAATTACAAGTCGGTTAAAATGGGGATAATAAAAAATGGAAAAGAAGTAAAAGAATTAGGAAAAAACAATGTGTTTACTGAAAAACAAATTAAATTAATTAATTCAGTAAACATATCAGATGTAGTTACAATAAAAGTAGATTATAAAACTAAAAACTCTGTAACAGAAGAATTAGAAAATAGTGAAATGATAATTAATATGGTAGTTGTGCCAGAAATAGAAGCCGCTTTTGATGGAGGTTATGACAAAATGATTACTTATCTAAGGGGGAATACTTCAATGAATATTCAAGCCTGTAATTTCCAAGCAAATAATGGAGCTGTTGTATGTTTTGCTATTAATGAAAATGGTAAAGCAATAAATGTTAATGTAAAAGAAACTTCAGGTAATTATGAAGTAGATAAAGAATTAATCAATTTAATTAAAGCTATGCCTACTTGGAAACCAGCAAAAAACATAAAAGGAGAAGCTGTAATACAAGAATTTAAATTTACAATTCGTGATGGAATGTGTTAAATATCAATGAATTTTTAATTAAATGACACTTATCAAAGTGTCATTTTTTATTTGTTTTATAACAAAAGAACTTTGAATATTAGATATGATTTCTAATTGTGACATTTCTTTCAAAACAAAATTTTGGTATTCATTCATATCTTTTAATATGATTTTTAAAAGAATATCAAAACTTCCAGCTATGTATGAAACTTCAAGAATTTTAGATATAGAATTAACATAGTCTTCAAATTTTTTAAATGCATTGTCTTCATGTTGTACTAATGTAACTTGACAATAAACAATTAAATTTTTCCCAAGTAATTCAGGATTAACTATTGCAACATATTTTTCTATAATTCCACTAGCTTCAATTTTTTTTATTCGCTCATGAGTTGGAGTAATGGAAAGGTTTATTTTTTGAGAAAGTTGTTTTATAGATTGTTTTCCATCTTTTTGTAACTCCTCTATTATTTTTAAGTCTATAGGATCTAAGTGAATCATAGAATTTTTTTTTATATAAGCAGATATAATAGATCTCAAAAGTAGTTATTTTCTTTTAAATAAATAATTATTGGTAAAAATTACTTATAAAACTATTAGGTTGTGGTTTATTATTCTTTGTTTGTACTTTTGTATTAGAAATTAATAAAGATGAAGGGTTTAGAAAATATATATAAGAGAATTAAGGATAGTTCTGATAAATTTTTAGGGTATCCATTAGCAAAGGATTTTACATTTAGTGAATTTGCACCATTTTTAGACCTTTGTATAAACAACGTTGGAGACCCAGAAGCTAAGTCTACATTAACAATTGACACGAAAGAAGTAGAGAAAAAATGTATTTCGTTCTTCGCAGATATATTATCTACAACAGTAAATGATGTTTGGGGGTATGTTACTAATGGAGGTACAGAAGGTAATTTGTATGGTTTATATCTAGCTAGGGAGTGTTATCCAGATGCCGTTGTTTACTATAGTGAATCTACACATTATAGCGTAAAGAAAAATCTTCACTTATTAAACATGAGAAACATTGTTGTTAGAAGTCAAGAGAACGGTGAAATTGATTACGAAGATTTAGAACAGATTTTAACTATTCATAGAGATAAACCAGCAGTTTTTTTCTTGAATGTTGGAACAACTATGACAGAAGCTGTAGATGATTTAGAAAAAATAAAAACAATAATAAAAAAATACGCAATTAAAGATTATTATATTCATTGTGATGCAGCATTTTTAGGAACAATAGCCCCATTTGTTGAGCCAAAACCTAAGTTTGATTTTTCTGAAGGTGTAGATAGTATTTCTATTTCTGGGCATAAATTTATTGGAGGGCCAATTCCATGTGGAATAGTAATGTGTAAAAGAGCTCATAGAAACAGGGTAGCAAACTCCATATCTTATGTAGGTACTTTAGACACAACTATTACAGGGTCAAGAAATGGATTAACACCATTATTTTTATGGTCATTTATTGAAAAACATGGTAAAGACGGATTAAAAAGAAGGGTATGTGAATCACAAGAACTAGCAGCATACACCGAACGAAAATTAAATGAAATAGGAGTTAATGCTTGGAGAAATAAAGAAGCACTAACAGTTGTTTTTGATAAGCCATCTAAAAAAGTGTGTGAAAAATATCAATTAGCATCAGAGGAAGCAATAGCTCACATTATATGTGTACCAGGTATTAAAAAGGAACGAATAGATTCATTACTTTTTGATTTGGAAAATGAGAAGAAAGAAAAAGAAAATTTAGTTTTACTAGAAGTTTAAATAAAAGGCCTCAAATTTAATTTGAGGCCTTTTTTGAGTTTATTTTTAATTAAACACCACGCTGTTTATTAATTTCATCTTGTAGTTTCCTTCTCAATTGTTGTTCTTTCTCAATTGATTTTTTCTTGTATTGCTCAAATTCTTGTTCAATTTCATCAAATGAACTGCGAGTCTCTTTGGTTAAGATATTACTGTTTTTAAATCGATATATAAAATACACTAATAAACTTAGTATTGTGAAAATAATAATCCAAACAATTAGGTTGTAATTTGATTTTGTTAAGTTAATACCTATAAAAGAAATTTGATCTTCTTTTTCTGAAGATTCAGTTAAGTTATTCTTTAGAGAGGTAATCTGATTTTCTAAGCTTGTAAGTTTTTTGTTTTGATTGTTTATTAAATCTTGTTTTGAAACAATTGTCGATTTAAGATTTTTAATAGTATCTACAGTCCTTCTTTGTAAAGCATTGAATAAAGTCTTTTCTATAACTTTATATTTTTGATAACTACCCGACTTTTTATATAGAGTTTCAAATTGTTTTTTAATCGAGTTATTCGTAGAGTTTTGAGATGAATTTTGGCTAACAGCTACATTCGTTAAAGTAAAAAATAATATGACTTTTAAAAATTTCATAAAAAGTTTTTTAAGTATAAAGTATAATTTAATGGTTTAAAAAAACCCAAACGTAAAGTTTGGGTTTTTAGTATAAGCAAGTTTATGAAACTTATTTTATTTTCTCTACAATGGCCTTGAAAGCTTCTGGGTTGTTCATAGCTAAATCAGCTAAAACCTTACGGTTTAACTCAATTTCATTAGCTTTTACTTTACCCATAAACTGTGAGTAAGACATTCCGAACTGACGAGCTCCAGCGTTAATACGTTGAATCCATAATGAACGGAAGTTTCTCTTATTGTTTTTACGGTCTCTGTAAGAATATAACATTCCCTTTTCAACCGCATTTTTTGCTACTGTATAAACGTTCTTTCTACGTCCAAAGTAACCTTTTGCTTGCTTCAAGATTTTTTTTCTTCTATTTCTTGAAGCTACTGAATTTACTGATCTTGGCATAATTCAAATTGTTTTTTTGTAGTAGGCGACTTATTTAAAAGTACTTTTTTGAGCCTAACTCCATGGTTAATAATTTACTACCTTGCTAACAATTATTTTAAAACTAATTGTTGCTTAATGTTAGCTTCATCAGACTTGTGTACTAATGCAGCATGTGTTAATGCAAGCTTACGTTTTTTAGACTTCTTTGTTAAGATGTGACTCTTAAACGCGTGCTTTCTTTTGATTTTCCCAGAACCAGTTAACTTGAAACGTTTCTTGGCACTAGATTTTGTTTTAATTTTAGGCATCTTTTGTTTTGCGTTTTATCTTGCTTATAACTTTCTTTATTTCGTTTTCTTAGGAGCAATAAACATAATCATACGTTTACCTTCAAGTTTTGGCATTTGCTCAACCTTTCCATACTCTTCAAGCTCTTGTGCTAATTTTAATAATAAAATTTGCCCTTGCTCTTTAAACACGATAGAACGTCCCTTGAAAAACACGAATGCTTTTAGTTTTGCTCCATCTTGTAAAAATTTTATAGCATGCTTCTTTTTAAACTCATAATCATGTTCATCTGTTTGAGGTCCAAAACGAATTTCCTTAACAGTAACTTTCGTTGCTTTTGATTTTAAGGCTTTTTCACGTTTTTTCTGCTCATACAAATACTTCTTGTAATCAATAACCTTACAAACAGGAGGTACAGCTTTAGGTGAAATTTCAACTAAATCTAACTCTTGTTCTTTAGCAATTTCTTTTGCTTTTGCTAAAGGGTACACACCTACTTCAATGTTATCGCCTACTAGACGAACTTCCTCAACATACCTAATTTTTTCATTAATTCTATGTTGATCTTCTTTAATTACTCTGAGCGGTCTACGTCCGCCTCTTCTTCTAATTGCTATGACTTATAAATTTAAAATTACTATCTAATTATTTTCCAAAAGGGACTAAGGTTTTGCTAACTTCTTTATTAATTAAAGAGGTAAACTCTTCAATTGTAAAGACGCCTAAGTCTCCTTCACCATGTTTCCTTACAGAAACCGTACCATCCTTTTGTTCATTTTCACCAACAATAACCATAAAAGGTATTTTGCTTACTTCCGCATCACGAATTTTTCTACCCGTTTTCTCATTTCGATCATCTATCAGGGCGCGAATTTCGGAATTTTCTAACAAATCTAAAACTTTTTCTGAATAATTTTGGTATTTCTCACTGATAGGCAGTATAATAACTTGCTCAGGAGTTAACCAAAGAGGGAAGTTTCCTCCCGTATGCTCTAGTAAAACAGCAATAAAACGTTCCATTGATCCAAATGGAGCTCTATGTATCATTACTGGTCTGTGTAATTGATTATCTGCTCCTTTATAATTTAAATCAAAGCGTTCAGGTAAATTATAGTCAACTTGAATAGTTCCTAATTGCCATTTTCTTCCTAAAGCATCTTTCACCATAAAGTCTAATTTAGGTCCATAAAAAGCAGCTTCACCTTCTTCAATAACATAATCTAAACCTTTATCTTTTGCAGCATTAATAATTGCTTGTTCAGCTTTTTCCCAATTATCAACAGAACCTATATATTTATCAGGGTTCGCCATATCTCTAATAGAAACTTGGGCTGTAAACTTTTCAAAACCTAATGAGCCAAAAACATATAATACTAAATCAATAACGTTCTTAAACTCTTCATCTAATTGATCAGGTGTACAAAATATATGAGCATCGTCTTGAGTAAACCCTCTTACACGAGTCAATCCATGTAATTCACCACTTTGTTCATATCTGTATACAGTACCAAACTCAGCAAAACGCTTAGGTAAGTCTTTGTACGAATAAGGTTTATGGTTGTAAACTTCACAATGATGAGGGCAGTTCATAGGTTTTAATAAGAACTCTTCATCTTGTTTTGGAGTGGTAATTGGTTGAAAACTGTCTTCTCCGTATTTAGCATAATGACCAGAAGTAACATATAATTCTTTCTGACCAATATGAGGAGTCATTACCATTTCATAACCCGCTTTTTTTTGTGCTTTCTTTAAAAAGTCTTCTAATCTATTTCTTAAGGCAGCACCTTTTGGTAACCATAAAGGCAATCCCTGACCAACTCTTTGAGAAAAAGTAAATAATTCTAATTCTTTACCAAGTTTTCTGTGGTCACGTTTCTTCGCTTCCTCTAATAACTCTAAGTATTCTTTTAATTGTTTTTGTTTAGGAAATGATATTCCATAAACACGAGTTAACTGATTATTTTTCTCATCACCACGCCAGTATGCACCAGCAACACTCATTATTTTTATAGCTTTTATAATCCCAGTATTTGGAATGTGTCCACCTCTACATAAATCTGTAAAGTCGCTATGATCACAAAAAGTAATCTCTCCATCTTCTAATCCTTCAATCAACTCTACTTTATATTGATTGCCTTGTTCTTTATAATAAGAAAGTGCGTCAGCTTTTGAAATTGAACGTAATTTAAATTCAGCTTTTTCTCTTGCTCGCTCTAAAAACTTCTTCTCTATTTTTTCAAAATCTTTCTCAGAAATAGAGTCCTCTCCAAAATCTACATCATAATAAAAACCACTTTCTATAGCTGGTCCAATAGTTAGTTTTGAATTTGGATAAAAATCTAAAATAGCTTGTGCTAATACATGGGCAGATGAATGCCAAAAAGCATTTTTTCCTTCATCATCATTAAATGTATACAATACCAAAGAACCATCAGTGGTTAAAGGGGTGGTGGTTTCAACTGTTTTTCCGTTAAAACTAGCAGAAATAACATTTCTTGCTAACCCTTCACTAATACTTTTAGCAACATCCATTGCTGTACTATTTACTTCAAATTCTTTAACGCTTCCGTCAGGTAATGTAATTTTAATCATTATTTTATATATATAATTATTGCTAAATCCTCTTACAAGTGAAGATTTTTGGAAATGCAAAGATATTGTAAAACCCGATTTTGTACAATATAATGTGTGTATTTTAAATTAATTTAATCAGTAAGTTGTTTTCTTAGCTTAAAACATGATCTGTTTTAGGTGGAATAGACAGTTGTATATAGGTCTAGCTTTAGTAAAAAAGATCATAGAGCGAAATGGTGGTAGAATCTGGGTAGAGAGTTCTTTAGGAAAAGGCACTACATTTTACATAACAATACAAGAATAATAAATCAGGTTTACTATATATATGTATAGGGTGTTCCGTTAGAAAAAGCTAACGTCGGGCTTTTTGCGCTCGCTTTTTGTTTTAAAAAAGGAACAAAAGAGCTCAAACACCTGCTTCAATCCCTAACACAGGTGCATTATAACTAATAGTTAGAGTAAATAAGAAGTTTGCTTTTGGGATAAAAGCTGAAGAATGGAGAACAATTATATATGTATAGAGTTATATAATGTATAGGTATTACTAGAAGAAAAGAGTATTTATAATAAACTTCAAAAAAACTTTTTGGTTTAAAAGCTTAGCAGGTAGTTGATTAAGGAAATCTTTAAAAATAACTTCAAAAAAGTCATTGTCATGTTAGAAAAGGGATCTATATTTGCACCCGCAAACGGATAAGCGTAGAGTTTAAAAGTAAGCAAAGTTCATTAAGATAGGGTTATTAAGGTATTAAGAGAGGGTTAAAAAATAAGTAAAAAAAAGCTTGTTTAAAACAAATGAAAGTGAGTATCTTTGCAGTCCGAATTTTAGGGGATAGTTCATTGATTTATGGAATTTACAAATTAAAAAAAACTTCAAAAAAGTTTTTGTCAGATTAAAAATAGTTTGTAGGTTTGCATCCGCTTAGAGAAAGCGACACGATCACAGAGATTTTGGAAAGACTGTTAAAAAGTCAGTTAGTTCGATTCTAACGTTTCTACAAGAAGTTAATTAAGATTTTGATTGAGAGATATCAAGTATTAAGATTAACAAAGTTCATTGAAAATATTGAAATTGACAGCGTAATTAAAGAGTAGAATTACCACAGTCTAATTAGTTAGATTAAAAAAATTCTTTTGAAACTTATTCATTAATAATATTAAAGATTATACAATGAAGAGTTTGATCCTGGCTCAGGATGAACGCTAGCGGCAGGCTTAACACATGCAAGTCGAGGGGTAACAGGGGAGCTTGCTTCCGCTGACGACCGGCGAACGGGTGCGTAACGCGTATAGAATCTGCCTTGTACAGGAGGATAGCCTTTAGAAATGAAGATTAATACTCCATAATATTGAGAAGTGGCATCGCTTTTTAATTAAACATTTATGGGTACAAGATGACTATGCGTCCTATTAGCTAGATGGTAAGGTAACGGCTTACCATGGCAACGATAGGTAGGGGGTCTGAGAGGATTATCCCCCACACTGGTACTGAGACACGGACCAGACTCCTACGGGAGGCAGCAGTGAGGAATATTGGTCAATGGAGGCAACTCTGAACCAGCCATGCCGCGTGCAGGATGACTGCCTATGGGTTGTAAACTGCTTTTATACAGGAAGAAACAGTCGTACGTGTACGGCCTTGACGGTACTGTAAGAATAAGCACCGGCTAACTCCGTGCCAGCAGCCGCGGTAATACGGAGGGTGTGCAAGCGTTATCC
>NZ_FNUB01000003.1 GCF_900105985.1 Tenacibaculum sp. MAR_2010_89
TATACATCAGTATCAGCAATACCAGTAGTAGAATATAGTGTAACAGGTATTAACGGAACAGTTTTCGCGACGGTAACTCAAACAGCCCCTGCAGCAAATCCAGAAGTATTTACAGGATTAGGAACAGGAAGTTATGAGGTTGTAATTTACAATCCAGTAACCGGGTGTAGATTATCAACAGTTCATCAGGTAGCTGCAGCACCAGTGTTTAATTTAGATATTAATAAGACCAGTGATGTAGTTTGTTTTGGAACATCAACAGGAGAGTTAACATTTGATTTCAGTAGTGGAAGTCCATATACAGGTCTTTACAACTATCAATTAATGAATACCAACGGAACACCAGCTACAGGAGATGATACGACAGTAGGAGCAGCAGTAGTAGGTGTAACAGGAGGAGTATTACAAACTGTAGGAAGTTTAGCAGTAGGAGAATACTATGTAGTAGTAACTATGACAGCAAGTCCATTCTGTCCAGTAACATCCGCAGTTGTATCTATAGCTCAGCCAACAGCAGGATTAGGAATTACAGCAGTACCAGTAGCGGTAAGTTGTAATGGAGGAAATGACGGAAGCATTACAGCAACAGCTACTAACGGATGGGGTGGTTATCAATATAGTTTAACGCCAGTAACAGGAACATCACCAGCGGTTGCATTAGGAAATAGTAATGTATTTAGTAATTTAGAATCAGGAAGTTATACAGTAACAGTACGAGATGCTAACGGATGTGAGGTTTCAACAACAGAAACGGTTGTAAATCCAGTAGCCGTAAGTTTTGGATTAACCAAAGATGATAGTGCATGTAACTCAAGTACAGGAGGAAGTATCACAGCAACTCCAGCAGGTGGAACAGGAACTTATACATTTGTATTAACAAATACAACTACAAGTACAGTAGTTCGTACCGAAACAGGAACAGGAGCGTTTTACATTTACCAATGTAGCAGCAGGATCTTATTCTGTAACAGTATCAGATAGTAATAGTTGTAGTGCATCAGCACAAGCGATAACGATGTTACCAAGTTTAGCGTTTACAGTAAACTCAAACAAAGAATATAGATTGTAGTGCAAGTCCAGCAGGAGTTGTAGCATTAAATATCACTTCAGGATCAGGAACGTATGAATATGCAGTAACAAATTCAGGAGGAACGGTAGTTGCTCAAAACAAGTACAGGAGGAACGACAGTAAACTTCTCAGCAGCTACAGCAGATACCTATACAGTAGAGGTGTTTGATATGGGAGCTACTCCAACATGTTCAAGTACCACCACGATAGTAATTTTACCAGCGATAGAGCCAAACTTTAGTGCGGTTGCGAGTGTAAATGGGATTTGTAATGGAACAAGTACAGGAGAGATTCAGTTAACAGAGGTAAATAATAGTATTAACCATTAACATATAGTATAGCACCAGTAGCCGGAACATTTACTGCCGGAACATTAACTTATACGGGCTTACCAGCAGGAAGTTATGTAATTACAGGAACTGGAACTAACGGATGTATTTCTACACAGAATGTAACTATTACGGAAAACAATGCAGTAGATGTAAGTGGAGCAGTAGCAGTTGTAGAGTTTGGTTGTACAACAGGAAACACTACAAACAATGCAACGGTAACGGTAACACCAGGATCAATCACCGGAGGAACAGGAACCTTTGTACGTTATGTATTTGTATATACCCCAGTAAGTGGTACACCAGTAACACAAGATAGTTCAAGTGCAAGTTTCACAGCAACGAATGAATCTGGCGGAACAGTAAGTGTAACAGCTTATGATGATAAAGGATGTTCAGGAGTAACCAATGCAACAATAGCAGCATTTAACGGAATGACCAATGCTACTATCACAGTAGATAAAGCAATAGATTGTGCTTCCGGAGAGAACATTACAGTAGGCTATACATCAGTATCAGCAATACCAGCAGTAGAATATAGTGTAACAGGTATTAACGGAACGGTTTTCGCGACGGTAACTCAAACAGCCCCTGCAGCAAATCCAGAAGTATTTACAGGATTAGGAACAGGAAGTTATGAGGTTGTAATTTACAATCCAGTAACCGGGTGTAGATTATCAACAGTTCATCAGGTAGCTGCAGCACCAGTGTTTAATTTAGATATTAATAAGACCAGTGATGTAGTTTGTTTTGGAACATCAACAGGAGAGTTAACATTTGATTTCAGTAGTGGAAGTCCATATACAGGTCTTTACAACTATCAATTAATGAATACCAACGGAACACCAGCTACAGGAGATGATACGACAGTAGGGGCAGCAGTAGTAGGTGTAACAGGAGGCGTATTACAAACTGTAGGAAGTTTAGCAGTAGGAGAATACTATGTAGTAGCAACTATGACAGCAAGTCCATTCTGTCCAGTAACATCCGCAGTTGTATCTATAGCTCAACCAACAGCAGGATTAGGAATCACAGCAGTACCAGTAGCAGTAAGTTGTAATGGAGGAAATGACGGAAGCATTACAGCAACAGCTACTAACGGATGGGGTGGTTATCAATATAGTTTAACGCCAGTAACAGGAACATCACCAGCGGTTGCATTAGGAAATAGTAATGTATTTAGTAATTTAGAATCAGGAAGCTATACAGTAACAGTACGAGATGCTAACGGATGTGAGGTTTCAACAACAGAAACGGTTGTAAATCCAGTAGCCGTAAGTTTTGGATTAACCAAAGATGATAGTGCATGTAGTGGAAGTACAGGAGGAAGTATCACAGCAACGCCAGCAGGAGGAACAGGAACTTATACATTTGTATTAACAAATACAACTACAAGTACAGTAGTTCGTACCGAAACAGGAACAGGAGCGTTTACATTTACCAATGTAGCAGCAGGATCTTATTCTGTAACAGTATCAGATAGTAATAGTTGTAGTGCATCAGCACAAGCGATAACGATGTTACCAAGTTTAGCGTTTACAGTAACTCAAACAAAGAATATAGATTGTAGTGCAAGTCCAGCTGGAGTTGTAGCATTAAATATCACTTCAGGATCCGGAACGTATGAATATGCAGTAACAAATTCAGGAGGAACGGTAGTTGCTCAAACAAGTACAGGAGGAACGACAGTAAACTTCTCAGCAGCTACAGCAGATACCTATACAGTAGAGGTGTTTGATATGGGAGCTACTCCAACATGTTCAAGTACCACCACGATAGTAATTTTACCAGCGATAGAGCCAAACTTTAGTGCGGTTGCGAGTGTAAATGGGATTTGTAATGGAACAAGTACAGGAGAGATTCAGTTAACAGAGGTAAATAATAGTATTAACCCATTAACATATAGTATAGCACCAGTAGCCGGAACATTTACTGCCGGAACATTAACTTATACGGGCTTACCAGCAGGTAGTTATGTAATTACAGGAACTGGAACTAACGGATGTATTTCTACACAGAATGTAACTATTACGGAAAACAATGCAGTAGATGTAAGTGGGGCAGTAGCAGTTGTAGAGTTTGGTTGTACAACAGGAAACACTACAAACAATGCAACGGTAACGGTAACACCAGGATCAATCACCGGAGGAACAGGAACCTTTGTACGTTATGTATTTGTATATACCCCAGTAAGTGGTACACCAGTAACACAAGATAGTTCAAGTGCAAGTTTCACAGCAACGAATGAATCTGGCGGAACAGTAAGTGTAACAGCTTATGATGATAAAGGATGTTCAGGAGTAACCAATGCAACAATAGCAGCATTTAACGGAATGACCAATGCTACTATCACAGTAGATAAAGCAATAGATTGTGCTTCCGGAGAGAACATTACAGTAGGCTATACATCAGTATCAGCAATACCAGTAGTAGAATATAGTGTAACAGGTATTAACGGAACAGTTTTCGCGACGGTAACTCAAACAGCCCCTGCAGCAAATCCAGAAGTATTTACAGGATTAGGAACAGGAAGTTATGAGGTTGTAATTTACAATCCAGTAACCGGGTGTAGATTATCAACAGTTCATCAGGTAGCTGCAGCACCAGTGTTTAATTTAGATATTAATAAGACCAGTGATGTAGTTTGTTTTGGAACATCAACAGGAGAGTTAACATTTGATTTCAGTAGTGGAAGTCCATATACAGGTCTTTACAACTATCAATTAATGAATACCAACGGAACACCAGCTACAGGAGATGATACGACAGTAGGAGCAGCAGTAGTAGGTGTAACAGGAGGAGTATTACAAACTGTAGGAAGTTTAGCAGTAGGAGAATACTATGTAGTAGCAACTATGACAGCAAGTCCATTCTGTCCAGTAACCTCTGCCGTTGTATCTATAGCTCAACCAACAGCAGGATTAGGAATTACAGCAGTACCAGTAGCGGTAAGTTGTAATGGAGGAAATGACGGAAGCATTACAGCAACAGCTACTAACGGATGGGGTGGTTATCAATATAGTTTAACGCCAGTAACAGGAACATCACCAGCGGTTGCATTAGGAAGCAGTAATGTATTTAGTAATTTAGAATCAGGAAGCTATACAGTAACAGTACGAGATGCTAACGGATGTGAGGTTTCAACAACAGAAACGGTTGTAAATCCAGTAGCCGTAAGTTTTGGATTAACCAAAGATGATAGTGCATGTAGTGGAAGTACAGGAGGAAGTATCACAGCAACGCCAGCAGGTGGAACAGGAACTTATACATTTGTATTAACCAATACAACTACAAGTACAGTAGTTCGTACCGAAACAGGAACAGGAGCCTTTACATTTACCAATGTAGCAGCAGGATCTTATTCTGTAACCGTATCAGATAGTAATAGTTGTAGTGCATCAGCACAAGCGATAACGATGTTACCAAGTTTAGCGTTTACAGTAACTCAAACAAAGAATATAGATTGTAGTGCAAGTCCAGCTGGAGTTGTAGCATTAAATATCAGTTCAGGATCAGGAACGTATGAATATGCAGTAACAAATTCAGGAGGAACGGTAGTTGCCCAAACAAGTACAGGAGGAACTACAGTGAATTTCTCAGCAGCTACAGCAGATACCTATACAGTAGAGGTGTTTGATATGGGAGCTACTCCAACATGTTCAAGTACCACCACGATAGTAATTTTACCAGCGATAGAGCCAAACTTTAGTGCGGTTGCGAGTGTAAATGGGATTTGTAATGGAACAAGTACAGGAGAGGTTCAGTTAACAGAGGTAAATAATAGTATTAACCCATTAACATATAGTATAGCACCAGTAGCCGGAACATTTACTGCCGGAACATTAACTTATACGGGCTTACCAGCAGGAAGTTATGTAATTACA
>NZ_FNUB01000004.1:0-25000 GCF_900105985.1 Tenacibaculum sp. MAR_2010_89
GCTGATATAATTCTATATAAATATTTGATTTACCATATTCAGTTGAAGTTTCCATTTCACGCTTTTCAGCTTTCATAGGAAATTTGATTTTATAAATTTTTTGACTCTTTATTACTTCTTTCTGATTAATAACCTTAGGCTTAACTCCAATAAGTTCAAATGATTCAAGAAATTGATTTATCCCAACATTAAAGTTATTTTTTTCTTGTGTTCTTACACTTAAAATATACATTCTATTATCAACTAAATAAAACCTTGCTCTAAACATAATTTTATTATCAATGTCTTTCCATCTAAATTCTCTCCCAACATGGCCTAATATATCTAGATTAAAAGTGCCTAACAAATTGTATACTTTCAGAATTAATATTTGTTGTTTGTGCTCCGTTAAACAAACCATAAATATTTTTTTACACTTAAAGTATCAGTAAAACTTTTAGGATAATCTATGTAACTAACGTTATAAGATAAATTATCCCCATTCTTATATTCAGTATTAAATGATGTAATCGTTATTTTTCCATAATCAGTATCTCCTGTTTTTTTTGTTATTTCAGGGCTTTTAGGGAATAAATTTTAAAATTACCTTTTTCATCATGAAATTTACTAGCTTTATCTTGAGCGTAAGTTGATGAAATAATTATAAAAAAATAGCTTATTAATATTGAATGTATTTTCATTTATTTAAGTTTTAAACCTAATTGTATTTTATTTGTTTATTTAGTTAGTATTGTTATTAATTCTTTATTATAAACTTTATTGTAAGTTATTCCATTATGCCTTGATTTTTTAAAGTAATAAGATGTATTCTATCCTTAAATTCTTCTTTTAACTTTAAGGAAGATTCATAACTGATAACAGTATCACTATCACCATGAAAAATTGTTATTGGCATTTTGCATTTTTTTAAATACTCATTAGTCATAAATTTATATTTTAAAAATAAATGAAGGTATGTATGAAAAGTTTTGCTTCACTATATCTATTAAATTGTAGTAGGGAGCTTGTAAAATCAAATGTTGAGCATTATTATTCGATGCTAATTTAGAAGCAAGTCCTGTTCCTATTGAATAACCTAGAATTATTATATTTTCTTCACTGTATTCCTTTTTTAGTGTATTATATACTAATTGATTATCCTCAAATAATTGTTGCTGTTTGATTATTTTCCCTTCACTTTTTCCATACCCTCTATAATCAAGAATAAAAATATCATAATTTAAATCTGTATATACTTTAGCTATATTCCCCCAAGAATCTAATGCTCCTGCGTTACCGTGTAAATAAAAAACAAGTCCTTTAGCTTTAACAGACTTAAATAAAAGTCCATTTAAAAAATTACCATCTTTAGTATTAAAATAAAGTTCTTCAAAATTTTGGTCAAATTTAAAACTCGTAATTGTTATTCAACTTTTCAGGAAAAAGATCAATTTTTCTTGAAAAAGTATAACCAACACATATAAAAAAATATAATACTGATATTAATTTTAAAAAGTTTATTAATTTTATTTTCCTTTTTTTAGTCATATATTTTTTATACAAAACAAATAAGAGTTTTAATAGAAATCATATGAGTAACTATTAGTCATCACTGCAAATCTAATGGAATTTCAATTAAAAAAAGTTACTTAAAATAAGTAAAGTAAAAAAAACATAACAACCTCTATAAAAACCAATTATAGTTAATCATAAACTGTTTTTTTTTTGATTATTATATTATTTTTGTAACTTAGGAAGGTTACTTAATTTTTTTCCCCTTGTACGTTAAGTTAACTTTTTACCCTCTACTTTAAAGTAGAGGGTTTTTAGTACTTAGCTAAAACTTAAATTTTAACCACACACATCTACTATGTTTTTTGATACTTAAAGACATAAATTTAAGAGTAAAGATTAAAAAAAACGTCAAAAAAACACAAAAAACATAAAAAAAAACATCTTTTATTAATACTATTACAATTGCGGCATAGTTATTGATTTAACATTGCTTTAACAATTTATTCATAAATTATGAAGGACTATCTACTATTAATTACGACAGATTTGAGGGGATGATTGTTATTGAAAAAGGAAATAAAAACCGAGCTATGCTTCGGTTTTTTTATAATATTTAAATACTAAATAATTAGAGTTAGCTACCCTATAAAATAAGTAGAAAAACTAGAAAAAAAGCCATAAAAAACTCACTATGAGTTTGCAAAAAAAATTAGGTTTAACACTTTTAACAAAGCTAAAACCGCTTAAAAAAGTTAAAATATTAAACTAAAAACACAAAAAAACCATAAAATCTCAAACAAAAACGAAATAAACTGTTAATTTCTTTGAAAAAAAAACTAAATAAAGTACTTTCGGTACTTGAAATATTATATTACACCTAAATACAGAAGAATGAAAAAACTAGTACTTTTAGCCCTCATAGGAGGTATTATACTTTCATGTAAGAAAGAACCTGTAAAAGATTATTTAGTTATTTCCGGGTCAATTGACAACTTTAAAAAAAGAGATGTTAAATTACAAGGATTTGGATTTGAAAAAAAGATAAAATTCGACAAAAAAAATAAAACTTTTATAGATACTATAAAAATAGATAGAGAAGGTTATTATAAACTGATTGTAAATAAAAAACCTATAAATCTATATTTAACAAAAACTGAAGACACTAAACTTCTTTTTGATTATAAGAAATTAGATGCTATTAATTTTGAAGGAACTAATGCAGCTATAAACAATTACTTCATTAAAAAAGGTAAAGTATTTACAAGTGAAATAGGTAATCTTAGAAAGTTACTTGCTCTTGATGAGGAAGCTTTTTTAGAAAAAGTTGACACTTATAAAAATTCTTTAACTGATTTAGCAATGGGTAGCCAGTTACCTGAATCTTTCTTAAAAAAAGAAATTAAAAATATTGAGTATGAATATTTAAGAGATTTATATCAATATCCAGTATATCACCCTATTTTAATTGGTGATGATGAGTTTGTTGTTTCTGAAAACTTCCCATCTGTTTCTGATAAAATTAGCTACAATAATGGTGAAGATTATATTAACTCGGCATATTACAGAGAAATTTTAGTTGGAGAGATATCAAAAAAGACAAATTCAAAATTAACAGATACTGGAGACTTCTTTTTAACTTATATAGAAACTGTTCATAATGAAGTTAGTGACTCAATCACTAAAAATGATCTTTTATTTAATGAAAAATATAAAGGATCTGCTCAAGCTGGAATTACATATACTGAAGATCCTGAAGTATATTATAATAAGTTTTTAAAATACTCTTCTAATCAAAGTCATAAGGACAGAATTGGTGAAATATACAATTCACTAAAAATTACTGCAAAAGGTAAACCTTCTCCTAAATTTGATAATTATGAAAATTATGATGGAACTAAAACTTCTTTAGATGATTTATTAGGTAAAGGAAAGTATGTTTACATTGATGTTTGGGCCACTTGGTGTGGTTTCTGTAAACGTGAGACTCCTTTACTAAAGAGACTTGAAATGCAATATCATGATAAGAATATTGAATTTGTAAGTATTAGTGTTGATAACATTAATGCGAAAGAAAAATGGAAACAAACCATTGACCAAAAAGAAATGGGTGGTGTACAATTATTCGCTGATAAATCTTTTGGTTCTGAATTTATTAAAAAATACGCTATTAAAGGATTACCTAGATTTATAATGATTGACCCTGATGGAAATATTGTAAGTAGAAATGCTCCAAGACCATCTGCTGGTGAAAAGCTTTTAAATATGTTTGAAGAACTAGGTATATAAAACTTTACCTCCTTAATTTTATATTACAACAACATGAAAAAATCCGCTTAATAGCGGATTTTTTTTATACAATAATTATTTTTTTTTAAACTTTAAAACCTATTATCTCCATCTAAAATATCTCCAATACCTCCCAAGATACTACCTTCTCCTCTATCACCCCTACCAGTTTGAGGTGCCATAGATAAAACTCTACCTGCTAATCTACTAAAAGGTAATGATTGAATATATACTGTACCAGGTCCTCTTAAACTTGCAAAAAACAACCCTTCTCCACCAAAAATAGTATTCTTTATTCCTCCAACAAACTCAATATCATAATCTACATCTTGAGTAAACCCTACAATACAACCAGTATCTACTTTTAACACTTCTCCAGGTTGTAATACCTTTTTAGCCATAGTTCCTCCTGCATGAATAAACCCCATTCCATCTCCTTCCATCTTTTGCATAATAAAGCCTTCTCCTCCAAACAAGCCTCTTCCTAACTTTTTAGAAAACTCTATTCCTATAGAAACTCCTTTGGCAGCACATAAAAATGCATCTTTCTGACAAATAAATTTCCCTCCAAATTCAGATAAATCAACGGGGATAATTTTACCAGGATAAGGAGAAGCGAAAGATACTTGTTTCTTCCCATATCCAACATTCGTAAAAACTGTCATAAACAAACTTTCTCCTGTAAGGATTCTTTTTCCTGCTGAAAAAATTTTACCTAGCAACCCTTTTTCTTGATTAGATCCATCACCGAAAATAGTATTCATTTTCACATCTGTATCCATCATCATAAAACTTCCACTTTCAGCAACAACACCCTCTTCTGGATCTAATTCAATTTCTACATATTGCATTTCTTCTCCAAAAATGCGGTAATCAATTTCGTGTGCATTCATAATAATTAGTTTTTAGCTATTAGACTATGATATTTATAATTTGTTACGATTTTACTTTTAAACTCCACTCATATTTAAATTGCGAGACCGAAACTCCCTCTTCATTAATTCCCTCAGAAGTAACAATTACAGTTTGCCCCTCTCCAGTTTCTATCGATTTTTTTATAGCCTCTCTTATAAGCATTCCATCATTACATTCAAATCTTATTTTACCAATAGCTTTTTTAGTAAAAGTTCCACTCATATTTGTTACCAACATAGATATTTTTCTATTTGATTCACTTATTTCTTTCATCACCAAAATACCTGTTGATAATTCAGATGCCATTCCTTGAACTGCCCAAAACATAGATTTAAATGGGTTCTGATTCATCCATTTATAAGTAACAGACACCACTGAATTGGTATCTGAAATTGATTTTACTCGTACTCCTGTTAAAAAAGCTGAAGGAAGTTTAAAAAATAAAAAGGTATTAATTTTTCGGGGTGTATACTTCATTTATATAGTGTTTATGGGCAATGTACGACTTTTTATTTAATTGTTAATACTGCTAACAAATGTTAAAGTTTGTTAAATTTTAGTACTATGTATTGCATAATACCTTTTAAAAGATATATATTTGCATAGTCAAGTATTATATAATTTATATTATTATGCAACATAACAACGAAAACACCAATGCTTTTTTAATACATATTTCAGCTTTTGCTGGTTATTTATTTCCTTTAGGAAGTATTATAACCCCATTAATTGTTTGGCAAACTTTAAAAGACAGAAGTACTTTTTTAGACGAACATGGTAAAGAAGCTGTAAACTTTAATATTAGTTTTGGATTATACATTTTTATACTAAGTGCCTCTTTCTTTTCTTTCTTCTTTGGAAGTTTTCTAGACATTTTCAACGGAGTAGATATTGACTTTGGAGGACATCATTCTTATGGAGGTTTTTTTGGTTTTTTAGGAATAGCCTCTTTAGTAAGTATTGTTAGTTTAATTAAAATTGCCTTAATTATTATAGCAGCAATGAAAGCAAATAAAGGAGAAATGTATAAATATCCTTTTACAATAAAATTTATTAAATAACCACTTAAACAACGCTCAATGAAGATAGAAAACACAAAAGCTCAAATGCGTAAAGGTGTGTTAGAATATTGCATACTATCTATTTTACAAAATGGAGATGCATATACCTCAGAAATTCTTTCAACCTTAAAAAGTGCAGAAATGATTGTGGTTGAGGGTACTATTTACCCGTTATTAACTAGGCTGAAAAATGCTGGATTATTAACTTACAGATGGGAAGAATCAACATCTGGACCACCAAGAAAGTATTACGTACTTACAGAAAACGGACAATTATTCTTAAAAGAATTAGATAAAACCTGGAACAATTTAGTAAACGCAGTAAACCAAGTAACAAGTACAAAATCAACTAAAAATGAATAAGACAATAAACATAAATTTAGGCGGGTTCTTCTTCCATATAGATGAAATTGCTTATCAAAAATTAAACCGTTATTTAGAAGCGATATCTCGCTCTTTAAGCGATGACCCTCAAGGAAAAGATGAGATTATAGCAGATATAGAATCACGTATTAGCGAACTTTTATCTGAAAGAATTACAGATGCGCGTCAAGTTGTAAATGAAGGTGATATAGAAGATATTATTGGTATCATGGGACAACCTGAAGATTATGCGGAAGCTGAAGAAGCATATAATGATAATACAACCTATACTAAAAGAAGAAAAAATACTTCTAAAAAATTATTTAGAGATAGTAATGACAAATTTTTAGGTGGTGTTTGTGCTGGTCTTGGTCATTTTGTTGGTATTGATGCTATATGGGTACGTTTAGCGTTCATTATATTATTAGCTAGTGGATTTTCACCTTTAGTGTATATAATATTGTGGATTTTATTACCTGAAGCAAAAACTACAGCTGAAAAATTACAAATGGAAGGCGAAGCTGTAAATATTGATAACATTGAAAAAAAAATTCGTGACGAGTTTGGAAACATATCAACAAAGCTAAAAGATGGTGCCAGTGAACTTTCTGATAAAATTTCAGGTGCTGACTATGATAAATTACGTGCTCAAACAAAATCAGGTTTTCAAGATTTTATTGACACAATGGGTAAAATTTTACTAGCTGTTTTTAAAGTTTTTGGAAAGTTCATGGGAGTTCTATTAATATTTATTGCTGGTGTTACCATTATATCATTATTGTTAGGAGTATTTTCAGTAGGAAGCTTAGAAATATTAAATTTTGATAACGACTTTATTCATTATCCTCCATTTTTTTATGACTCATCATTACCTAAATGGTTATTAGCTATTTTATTATTTATTTTAATAGGAGTACCGTTTATAGTATTATTTATTTTAGGATTAAGAATTTTATCACCTAACATAAAAAAGTTAAGTACAACCGCTGTATTAACTTTACTAGGTATTTGGTTAACAGCTCTTCTAGGTGTTGGTTTTTCAGCAATAGAGTATGGTACATCAAGAGCTTATAATGGAGTAAATGTTAATAAACATAGCATAACTTATAATCAAAATGACCCTTTAAAAATTAGAGTAATAAATGACGATAACATTTATTACCAACACAATTTACGCAATAAAAATAATGGTGTGAGTGTATCTATTGATGATAAAGAAATGAAATACTCTAACGACGTAAACATCGATGTTAAAAAAAGTGAAACGGGTAGTGCATACATTGAAATTAAAAAAACTTCTGAAGGAAGAAAACGTAATAAAGCTAATAAAAATGCTGAAGAAATAGTTTATAACTTTAAATCAGCCAATAATGTAATTGTTTTTGATGCATTCTTTTTAAGTGATTACAAAAACATATGGAAAGACGAAGAAATAAAAGCTACTTTATTTATACCTGAAGGTACTACTATCTATTTTGAAGCTTCATCTCGTAATTTCTTATATCATATAGATAACATTGATAATATTTATGATAGAAACATGTCTAACCATCATTTTAAAATGACTTTAAAAGGTTTAGATTGTACAGATTGTCAAAAAGAAAATAACAGTGATAATGACTCTGAAGACAATGAAGATTGGGACTATGAAAATAATGACGATGTTAGCTTTTTATTTGACAGCACCATTAATGATCTGAAATCTGAATTTATAATAAGTAAAAACACTACTAAAAATGAACTAAAGAAACTAGTTCGTTGGTTTAAAAACAAAAAGGATATAGATATTGATATAATTAATCCGAAATATGATAAGAACGGAATGATTGAAAAGCTAATTTTAAATATTGATTGTAATGATGGATATACAGGAAACATTACAATATCTAACAATACCTTAAGAGATATACCTAAAGGGTTTCGTAGAATATACAATGAAGAAGGTACATTAGCCTTTAAAACTTGGTAACCTAAAACAACCTATTAAAGCAATAACTATGGACTCATTTTTCGATTTCTTTTTTAAAGGTAATTTTTTCATGAAGCTTTTAACTTTATTATACACCTTGTTTATTTCATGGTTTATGGGAGCTCAAACTCACGAAATCCCTAAGTACAAGCCCTCAAATATTGACTTACACAATCAAATTGTAAAGATGGACGCTGCTTATTTCACTGCCTATAACAAGTGCGACATAAAAAAACAAAGTGATATATTAAGTGAAAAAATTGAATTTTTTCATGATAAAGGAGGATTATCAACTTCTAAAAAAGAAATATTAGAGTCTATCAAAAAAAACATTTGTAATAAAGTAACACGTACTTTAATTGAAGGTAGTATAGAAGTATATCCTATTAAAGATTATGGTGCAATTGAAATTGGATATCATAAGTTTTTTAACAAAAAAGAACCAAATGCTAAATCTCCTCCAAGTAAATTTGTAGCAGTTTGGAAAAAAGAAAACAATAAATGGATAATGACAAAAGTTATTAGTCTACATTAAAAATATAGTTGACACTAAAAACATTAGTTCATTTTTGCTAGCTAACGCTAAATGACACTAATACTTGGTTTTATTAGTTTACAAGCCAAAGCTGAGGAGCTTTGGCTTTTTTATTAAAAAAACTAAAATATTATGATACTTTTATTCTCATATTAAAGTGCATCCATTTAGTGGAAATATTACTTGATACTCCAGTAATAATTTTATCATAATCAATTCCCCAATCAAATAAATTTACTCTTCCTTCTAAAATTAAAAAACTAGGATATGTTTCATTAGTATCTCGAATACCAGAAACAAATAATTTTACTTCTTTTTCAACTCCTTTTATAGACATGATTCCATTAACCTGATACCAATCTATTCCCATTGTATAAACATTGGTAGATTTAAAAGTAATTTTATCTTTTTCTTCATTTACAAATATTCCTGGTTTTTTTATTCTTTTATTTAAATCAGCACCTCCTCTACAAACTTTAAATGAATCAGGATCTAAAGCAAAAGAAAGTTTCATATTCTCAAGAGGATTACCCTGATCTTTTCGTTTAGATGTAATAACCTGTAAACTATTTATTGTACCACTAAAGGGAGTACTACAATGGCCATGTGTTACAAATAAATTCATAAAATCACCTTCAAATATTCTACTCTTTTCTCTTTTGTCAGTTTCAAACGTACTGTTAGTATATCCACTAAAAACAACAATAGCCGCTAGAGCTATTATAATCAAAAATCTTTTTTTCATTTTATTCATACTACTTAATTATTAATGTTATTACGAATATACTTTCACCTCCTATCTAAACTTGCAAATTAAATGTCAAAAAAGTGTAAAAAAATGTTCAATAGCCTATTAAATAACACTAAAAGTAACTTTATGTATTTTACTAATTTATTTTAATTTACCTGAATCTACGAATCTATAGATTATATCTATCTTCTTTTTTCATTACTTTTACTCCATGAAATGGATTTTTTCTTTTTTTTTATTTACATCTATAGTAATACACTCTCAAAATTTACCTGAAGGTTTTTCATATGTAAAAGATATAGACCCAACCATATTACGAGAACTACGTTATTGTAACCATAATAACTTTGTTGGTATTCCAGTAAACGGTTATAATGATGATGTGTTAATTACCTCTACTCTTACCGCAAAAGCTTTAAAAAAAGTACAAGCTGAATTAACTAAAAAGGGATACAGTTTAAAAGTATTTGACGCATACAGACCACAAACTGCTGTTAACCATTTTGTTAAATGGGCAAGAGTAATCAATGACACATTGATGAAACAGCAATACTACCCAAATTTAAATAAACGCCATCTATTTAAACTTGGATATATTGCAACTAAGTCAGGTCATTCTAGAGGTAGTTCAGTTGATTTAACAATTGTAAATATTAAAACTGGGAAGGAGTTAGATATGGGAAGTCCTTATGATTTTTTTGGTGTTTCATCTCATATTACCTTTCAAAAATTAACTAAAAATCAGAAAAAAAATAGGTCTTTATTACAACAAAGTATGAAAAAGTTTGGCTTTAGACCTTATAAAAATGAATGGTGGCATTTTACGTTACGCAATGAACCATTTCCTAATACTTATTTTGATTTTCCTATAAAATAATAACTTTTAACGCTTTATTTAGATAAGCGTTTTAAAATCGGTATTATATTTGCTTAGATATACGCTATTATGTCATATACTATTAGATTTATTTTTTTAGCCATATTTTTCAGTATCTCTTCTTCAAGTTTTGCTCAATTAGACAATTCTACCAATGCAAAGGATAAAGGAAAATCTTCTTTAGGAAATTTTAAAGTCTCTGCTAAGAATACAAAAAAACCAAAAGTTTTAGATTTTAAAAACGACAATGGTTTTAAAACAGCTCATACAAAACAACAAAAAGAACAAAAAAGAAAACAAGCTGCTGAATCTTATAATAATAAAGGAATACTAACAAAAGCTAAAATAGCTGAAGAACAATATTTAAAGGCATTTAAAAAAATAAATGGCCAATTTCAATATCCAGTAATAGATCAAGATTTAGGTAGCTTTAGCACAAAAGCAAAAAGTGTTAATATTATTTGTAGAGATTATCAATATCCTGATGGAGATAAAGTAACTATCTATATTAATGATATCCCTGTTATTTCAAACCTTACACTAAAACAAAGCTTCCAATCGTTTAATATACCTTTGGATGAAGGTATTAATATTATAAAAATACTAGCTTTAAACCAAGGAACATCAGGTCCTAACACTGCCGCTTTTAAAATTTACAACGATTCTGGAATGTTAATTTCATCAAATGAATGGAACCTTGCTACTGGAGCTAAAGCAACAATTATTGTAGCTAAAGAAAAAGAATAAAAACTAAAGTTTTTAAACTTATCAATAGTTAAAGTAACTTTTAGCAAGAACCTTTTTTTAAATTACTAAAAACTACTACTTTTGTAGGCAGAATTTTTTACAATAAGTAAAACGAACAAACAAAATAAACAACTAATATATAATGAAAGAAATCACCAAAGAGACCTATATCAACTGGTATAGAGATATGTTATTTTGGAGAAAGTTTGAAGATAAATTGGCAGCAGTTTATATTCAACAAAAAGTAAGAGGTTTTTTACACTTATATAACGGTCAAGAGGCTGTTTTAGCAGGAGCATTGCATGCAATGGATTTAACCAAGGATAAAATGATTACTGCTTATCGTAATCACGTTCAACCAATAGGTATGGGTGAAGATCCTAAAAGAGTTATGGCTGAACTATATGGTAAAGCTACGGGTACATCTCATGGAATGGGAGGATCTATGCATATTTTCTCTAAAAAATATCGTTTTTATGGAGGTCACGGTATCGTTGGAGGTCAAATTCCTTTAGGTGCTGGACTTGCTTTTGGTGATAAATATAAAGGAAGTGATGCTGTAACACTATGTTATTTTGGTGATGGTGCTGCTCGTCAGGGTTCATTACATGAAACATTTAACATGGCAATGAACTGGAAGTTACCAGTTGTATTTATTGTTGAAAACAATGGATATGCAATGGGAACATCTGTTGAAAGAACCGCAAATCATACTGATATTTGGAAACTAGGGTTAGGGTACGAAATGCCATGTGGACCAGTAGACGGAATGAATCCTATAAAAGTTGCCGAAGCTGTAGACGAAGCTATTCAAAGAGCTCGTAGAGGAGACGGTCCTACTTTTTTAGAAATGAAAACATACCGTTATAGAGGTCATTCTATGTCTGATGCTCAACATTATCGTACTAAAGATGAAGTTGAAGAGTACAAAAAAATAGATCCTATTACTCAAGTTCTTGATATTATTAAAAAGAACGAATATGCTTCTGACGAAGAAATAGACGCTATTAAAAAAGAAGTAAAAGAATCTGTTAGTGAATGTGAGAAATTTGCTGAGGAATCTCCATATCCTGAATTGAATCAATTACATGATATGGTTTACGAACAAGAAGATTACCCTTTTATAAAATAATAAATCCAACAAAAACTCATTAAAATATGGCTACAATAATAAATATGCCTCGTTTAAGCGACACCATGGAAGAGGGTGTTGTTGCACAGTGGTTAAAAAGTGTTGGAGACAAAGTAGAAGAAGGTGATATTTTAGCTGAAATCGAAACAGATAAAGCTACAATGGAATTTGAGTCTTTCCATGAAGGAACTTTATTACACATAGGTGTTCAAGAAGGTGAAGCAACTCCAGTTGATAGCTTACTTGCTATTATTGGTGATGAAGGTGAAGATTTCTCTGCTCTATTAAGTGGTAATTCAGCTCCTGCTTCTGAAACTAAAACAGAAGAAAATTCAAAAAAAGAAACTACATCAAATACTACTACTGTTTCAATTCCTGAAAATGTAAAAGTAGTAACCATGCCTCGTTTAAGTGATACTATGACAGATGGTACTGTGGCTACTTGGTTAAAAAATGTTGGTGATAAAGTAGAAGAAGGCGATATTTTAGCTGAAATTGAAACTGATAAAGCTACAATGGAATTTGAGTCTTTTCAAGAAGGTACCTTATTACATATTGGAGTGCAAGAAGGTGATAGTGCTCCTGTTGATAGCTTATTAGCTATTATTGGTACAGAAGGAACTGATGTTTCTGCCTTATTAGAAGCAAACAAAGCTGGCAATTTAACTTCTTCGAATTCTACTTCAGACAAAAAAGAAGAAGTTAAGGAAAGTACTCCCAGTGTTTCTTCAAATATTGAAACAACTCCTAAAGAGAATTCTAATAATTCTTCTACAGGTGGGCGTCTTTTAGCCTCTCCTTTAGCTAAAAAAATAGCTAAAGACAAAGGTTATAACATTGCTGATATTAAAGGTTCAGGAGAAAATGGTCGTGTCATCAAAAAAGATGTAGAAAACTATACTCCTACCTCTTCAGTTCAAGCAACTACTGTAAAAGAAACTAGTAGTGCAAGCACCACTAATACGGTAAGTAATTTTACTATTGCTGGTGAAGAAAAAACTGAAGAAATTAAGAACTCTCAAATGCGTAAAGCAATAGCAAAATCTTTAGGTAACTCTAAATTTAATGCTCCTCATTTCTATTTAAACATAGAAGTTGACATGGACAATGCTATCGCTTCAAGAAAAACAATAAATTCAGTTCCAGACACCAAAGTATCATTTAATGATATGGTTGTAAAAGCTTGTGCTATGGCTTTAAAAAAGCATCCACAAGTTAATACTAGCTGGACAGACAATACTACATTATTTCATAGTCACATACATGTAGGTGTAGCTGTTGCTGTTGATGAAGGTTTAGTTGTACCGGTTGTTAAACATACTGATGCATTAAGCTTAACACAAATTGGTGGTTCTGTTCGTGATTTAGCTGGTAAAGCTAGAAATAAAAAGATCAAGCCAAATGAAATGCAAGGAAGCACTTTTACTGTATCTAATTTAGGTATGTTTGGTATTGAAAGTTTTACTTCAATTATTAACCAACCTAATTCTGCTATTTTATCTGTAGGTGCAATTATTGAAAAACCTGTTGTTAAAAACAGTCAAATTGTTGTAGGTAACACAATGAAATTAACTTTAGCGTGTGACCACAGAACTGTTGATGGTGCTGTAGGAGCTCAGTTTTTACAAACACTAAAAACTTTTATTGAAAATCCAGTTACAATGCTTGCTTAGTTGAGTAACTAAGTTAATACTATATAAAAAACCAGAACTAAATTTAGTTCTGGTTTTTATTTTACATTAGCTTTTTAGCTTGTACAACATGTCGTTCATTATGATAAATTACAAAATGTAATGTATCACCTAACCTAAATTTTAATAATGGTAAGGTAATTGATGTTTTAATTTTAGTTAAATTTTTATCTTTCACTAACTCTAATAATACCAATAACTCTTTTTGATTTTTAATAAAATTTGAAAGAACATTTATTTTTTTAAGTTTTGAATGTATTGGATTCTTACTTTTAAAAGTCTTCATCGTTTTCATCTTTTCAGAAGGTAACATATCTAAGGCAAATTTATTACCTAAAAAACCAGATTTAAAACTATCAACTGAGGGTAAATTTGAAGATTGTATTCTTTGTTTTATTTCTCTATTATAGAATTCTGCATATAAATTTAAATGCTCTAAACATTCTAAAATTGACCAAGATGTATCGTTTACTTTTTTTTGTAATTCAATTTCAGGTTTACTTTCTAAAAAATGTGCAAACTCTATATGATTATTTGTATATTTTTTTAATTCTGTTAGTAATTCATCTACGTTAAAAACCATTATTCTATTTTTAATCAAATTTCTATTTATTATTAGACATAAATATTGATCTTAATCAAGACTTTTTAAAATTCTTGAAAGAGTTTCAGGCGTCATTCGCAAATAAGACGCTATATACTTTTGTGGAATTTCTTGAAAAACTTGAGGACTTCTTTTTATTAATCGTTCAAACCTTTTTAGTGGAGAAAAAGTTATCAAATCTATTTCTCTTTCAATCTGTTGATACACAAAGTTTTCTAACATTTTACTCCAAACATCTTTATACTCTTCTTTTGAATTAATTAATTGATAATATGTTTTTTTTGAAATAACCTTGAGCTCGCACTTTTTAATTGCTTGAATAAAAAATGTTGTAGGTTTACCAGTTATAAAGCTATCTAATGCAGTAATAATAGAATTAGAATAACCAAATCGTATGGTATGTTCTTCTATCTCGTTATTAATAAAAACACGTAAACTCCCCTTAGTTACAAAATATAAATTAGTTTCAACTTCACCTTCGTTTACTAAAAATTCATTCCGCTTTATAGAAATCTCTTTTTCCCAATTATTTGATAATATTCCTAATAACTGCTCATAAACTCCCATAAAATATTTTTCTCGAATTTAATGATTTACAAGCTATAAAAAAAGACGGTAATTTTACCGTCTTTTGAATTTAATATGTATTAAAAAATTATTTAGTCAATAACATTTTCTCAGTTATAACTTTGTTTCCTACACGTATTTTATAAATATAAATTCCCTTTTTTAAATCTGAAACATCCTTATCTAATATTTTTATTCCTTTAAAGTTTTTTTCACTAATTAAAGTTTTGATTAACTGACCCGAAAAATTGTACAACTCAATTTTAACATCAGACTCTTGATTAATTTCCATATTTATGGTAATCTCGTTTTTAACCACAGTTGGATACTTTAATTCAGAAATCTTACTCATTGACTCACATTTAGAAACAAATTCCCATTCATTAGATACTCCAGGAGTATTATTTTTTGTCCACCATTTAGCTTTGTATATGTTCATTTCAAAATATACTTTATCTCCTGTATTATAAGCTTTACTAGCAATCCAAGTAGAAACCCCACAGTTATTTGTAGTATCTCCATTACAAGGTTGAATATAATCCCATACATCAGCTACACCTGGTGTTTCTGAACTAGAAGCGTACCATTTATTTTTATAAATAGCTCCATTATACTTTACTTCTTCTCCTGCTTGTGCGTATATTTTTGATTTCCATTCTAAAACAGCATCACAAATACTACCACTAACTTTTTTCTTAATAGAAAAAGATGTTAGACTAGAAGTACTAGCTCCTTCTCCATCATTCGCTATAATTTTAAATTCATAAGTTCCAAAAGCAGCAGGTTGCCAATTAGCTGAATAAACCCCATTATTATTCATTATTGATGTTACTGCAACATTATCTATAAAAAATTCAACAGAATTTAAAGAAACATCGTCAGTTACAGTTGCTTCAAGTACTATATTAGAAAGCGTTATTTGCTCAGTAACACTCAAATCTATAGGTGTTATCTTTGAGATTACCGGTGGAAGATTTGTTCCTATAGTTTTTTTCTTAACCGTAAAAGTTAAAACTTTTGTAGTTGAAGCATTTTTATCATCAGTTGCAGTTGCCTTAACCAATACTTCTCCAAAACTAACAGGAATAAAACTAGCTGTATATTCATTTCCTTGTTTTGTTGCACTTATCATTTTTCCATCATACTCAAACTCAAAAGAAACTACAGTTCCATCAGAATCTGTTGCTGAAGCTTTTAAATTTATTTCAGACAATTTTTCTACTTCAAAAACCTGGTTGCTCATTGGTGATTTCCAAGTTACTATTGGTACACTATTTATTGAAGTATTATTTCCTGCTGCTTCGTTAATTGCCTTTAATATGCTAGAGGATGAATTATAATCTACATCCTGAGTAAGTTCCCAAATAATGACACCTTGATGCCCAAAATTTTTAGTATATTTAATCTTTTCTCCTGCTAATTTAGGAGTATCGAAATATATATTCTTTCCATTTAAAGTAATATGTCCACTTAACTTTTTAGGATCTTTAACATCATAACTTGTTGCTGCATTGGGAAAATCTTTTACAATATCTCTATAGGGTACAAATTTCGCGCCATTACCACCATTAGGCTTTTTCTCAGAAAAATCATAACCATACATTGGCACACCAATAACTAACTTAGCTTTTTTAACATCAAAACCGCCAGCATGATTCCAAGTTGGATCTGCTATTCCCATCCAATACTCTAAAGCATCTTCAGCAGCATAAATTGGATTATCCACAGATTGTCCTTGATAGGTATTCAAAGGAAGTTTATGCAAAGATGAATGAGGTCCAACTGGCGATTTATCCCATGAGCCTGTAAAATCATAGGTCATCAAACCAATCCAATCCATGTAATCTGCCATTTTTGCATCATAATTATTCCCATACCAAGAAGTTCCAAATACTGCAGCAGTTATTAGTTTATTAGGCATTTTTTCTCTCAATTTCTTACTCAAATTAGTTAAACCAATTGCAGCATTATGAGGACCTTTATCTCCATCTCCCCACTTACTTCCTCTTACTCTTCCTCCTTGGTCAGAAGTACCAGAAATTGTAGGGTCTGCCCACCAACACTCTAAATCTAAATCAATTCCATCTAATTGACGCTCATTAATATAATTTACCAAAAGTGTTGCTATTTCTTCTAGTTTTTGGTCATTATTATAGTATTTAGACATTAACCACAAAAATGCATAATCTGTTGCTCCTCCTAAAGCTACTGATACTTTTACATTTTTAGCTTTTGCTTTAGCTAATACATTACAGTCTGTTAATACCGAATCAACTTTCTTTAACTGAAACTCATCTAAAGCTATAGATCCAAAATCGTTACTATTATAGTTATTGTTGTTTCTTTTAAACATTAAAAAAGACACATTAATATTAGTTACAACTTCTGGATTAAAATTATTCTTAATATCATAATCAGGAATCCATGTAGGTAAATACCCTATGATACGTTGTTTTCCAGAATAATTTGGCCCCAAACCTCCATCTCCACATCCACCATCACGTTGCCATGAAGCATGTCCTGGTTTTGCTGAAGTATAATATTTAGCAGTATAATTAATTCCATCTAAAGAAACTTGTTCTCCTTTTTTATAATGATCTTTAGCTGCATCCCAGTCTGGACTACAAGCAGGGAATTGATATTGAGCCTGTAACAATACGCTCAAAAATAAAAGTTTAATCAATACAAATGTTTTTTTCATGACTTGATGTTTTAGTTGTTAGTTAGTTGTTTATTTTTTTATATAAGAAAAGACTGATACGCTGAGAGAGCGAATCAGCCATGTATATTACTTTTTAAGTATCTTTTTGGTTTTAACCTCCCCATCTACATATGTCTTGTAGATATAAATTCCTTTTTTTAGGTTCTTTATACTTTTTCTAAAAAAGTTAGTTCCTTTATGAAGTTTTACATCTATTATCGTTTCTATTTTTCTACCAGAAAAATCAAATAAATCAATTTTAACGTATGATGTTTTTTCTAATTCTACAGTTACTTTTATTTCTTCAGAAACAATATTAGCATATAACTTTAAGGATGATATTTCCGATTTTGGTGAAGAGCAAGGTTCAATAACTTTCCATTCGTTAGATGTTGTTGGAATATTATTTTTTGTCCACCATTTTGCTTCAAAAATGGTACCTTCATAATACACTTTATCACCTGTATTATAAACTTTACTAGAAACCCATGCTGGTGAACCACAATAATCATCACCACTTCCATTACAGGATTGAATATAACTCCATACATCTGACTCTCCAGGTACTTCTGCACTAGAAGCATACCATTTATTTTTATAAATAGCCCCATTATAAACAACTTCTACTCCAGCTTGAGAGTATATCTTAGAAACCCAGCTAGGAGTAGTTTCACAAACTGTTCCAGTAGTTTTCTTTTTTACAATAAATGAAGAATTAGCAGTAATACTTTTCCCTTCATCATCTATAGCTATTATTTTAAACGCTACATTACCATAAACTGAAGGTATCCAAGAAGCTGAATATATAGTTGGTTTAGTTGATGTTACGGTAACTTCTTTTTCATTCAATAAAAATTTAACTGAACTTACAGAACTATTATCTTCTACCTTAGCTTTTAAATTTATAACTGAAAGATTTTCTTGTTCAATAACCGAAGCATTGACTGGAGTAATTTCTGATATAACTGGTGATGTATTTTGTCCAATTTCTTTAATAATAAATACTATTTCTTTACTAGTTGTTTTGTCACTATTATCAGTTGCGACAGCTTTTAAAGTTACCGCACCAAATGCTAATGGTGTAAATGTAGCTGTATACTCATTACCTACTTTTGTAGCTGTAATTGTTTTAGCATTATGCAGAAAAGAAAAAGATTGTATAACCCCATCACTATCGGTTGCTGTAGCCTTTAAACTTATTTCTTCAAAAGTTTTCATTTCTATTACTTGATTTTCAACCGGAGTATTCCAAATAACAATAGGTGCAGTTCCTTGATTTACTCCACACTCTTTAATTTTTTCCCAAACTCCATTTTTATCTGGCTCTAAGCCATTTGCTGCATACCATTTATTTCTATAAATGGTAGTATTATATTTGACATAATTATTGGGTTTATCATAAATTTTAGTGGATCTCCATTCTGGGATATCTGTACAACCCAAATTAATCCCATCCCAAATAACTATATTTATTGAAGTTGAAATTGTTTTCCCATCTTTAAAAACAGCTTCTGTGGTAAGCACATGTGTTCCATAAGAGCTCGGTAACCAAGAAAAAGATATACCTACAAATGTTTCTGTTCCTACTTTTGTGGTTATAGTTTCTAATACTGATTTTTTTTCGTCAACATCTAAACTTATAGGTATGGAAGCAAATGTTTCTTGTTTTATAATTTGATTATTAATTGGAGTAATGAATACTACAGCTGGTTTTTGCGCACAAGGTTCTGCGGTTAAATCTGAAGCATCTCCTCCATACTTACTCATATCTTTACATCCACAGTCAGACAAATCATTAACACCATCCATATCTGTTCCAATATTATAAACTTGTGCATAACGTTCATAATAACCTATTCTATCAACCACCTGTGGTTTTTCAGTTCCTTGTCCACATTCAACACCTCCATTAATAATATTAACTGTCATCCCTAAACCTGGAACTCTATTTTTAGTTTTATCTAAATCATTTGGTATCCAATTATTAGTCATAACATCATGTGCTGAAGGCTTTGGGTATTGAGGTGTCATCCAAAACCAAATTGCTGTTTGAAATGCTAACGCAGCATCCTCTATTACTTTTTCTGGATTATCCAATAAAACTTGCTTGTCTCCAAAAATAAACTCACTTGCTGGTCCATAATTATAATTATAAGATAATTGAATTGGTCCTCTACCTTTATAAGATTTCCCTGGAGTTGGTGGATAATTAGTATCAGGAGATGCATAAGAAGCATTTGTTGGTTCTTCTCTAAAATGAAGTCCCCAAGAAAACCTTCCTCCTGGAGCTGTTGCCCAACCACCTGTTGTTTCATGGGAAATGTTAGCAAAAAAGGCAATTAACTCACGTTTTCTTTCCTCAGTACTTCCCTCTTCTAAAAAAGATCCATAATCTACTTCCTTAATAATAATTTCTTTATCTACATTTCTTGGTTCATCAAAATCTACGTCTTTTCTAATAACCACAGAAGCACCAGTAACTTTATCGATACGAGTTATTTTATAAGAATTTGTACCACAGCGTCTATCAAAAATCACTTTAATTTTAGACATTCTGTTTATAGCTTCAATAAAAGATTCATAGGTATAAAAATCATCTTTAGGATCAAGAACCCATTCACCACCACCAATATCTTTAGAACCAAAACGGTAGGGAAATAAAATATTCCAAAGTTCTTTTGATATTAAAGGGTGATTACTTATTTCAGTAGTATACTCATTTACACAAGACTTCCGTGTTTTTTTAGATAAGTAATTGGAGTTTTTTTCAGAATTAGCGTACACCAAGGTAGATGTAACAAAGATAAATAGCACCAGAAGTGCTTTAACTTTTTGTTTCATTTTTAGAATTTTGAAGGGTTAAAATTGTTTGTTTATGTAATATTTTAAAAAATTATATTAGTTTTTTATGCATACTTTTTTAACTTATTACAACATTAAAACAAATACTAGTTTCTCTTTTCACAAACATTATTAGACAAAAAACAAGATATCATCTATAGATAACCGAAAAACAACTAAATAAACCACTTCATTTAAGAACTAATCAAAATAACTTAAATTGATTAGTTAACTTTTTATCAAACCTATTAAAATCTAAAGGAATTAATCCAATACCTTTTAAATATAATTTTCTTGCTAATTTAAATTGTATATTAATTTGCTCTGCTATTTTACCTTCCCCTTTCATTCTACTACTATAATGAGAATCATTTAAAGATCCATTATGACAATCTTTAATTTGATTAATTATTTTACTCCCTCTATCTGGGTAAGCTTTCATTAACCAATTCGTAAATATTTCTCCAACAGCTCCATTTAAACGAACAATTGTATAGCCAACAGACCTAGCACCTAATTCACTTACTTTTTTTACTAATGGTATAATTTCATGGCTATTTATAGCAGGAATAATGGGAGCCATCATTACATTTATTGGAATATTATTATCAGACAATTTTTTAACTGTTGCTAATCTTTTCTTAATGGAAGCTGTTCTTGGCTCTACAACTCTTCTCGTTTCATCAGATAAGGATGTTATTGAAACACTTACATGAACCAAATTCATTACTGCCATTTGTTTTAAAATATCCATATCTCTTAAAATTAATGAGTTTTTAGTAATAATACTAACTGGGTGCTTTAATTTCAGTAATACTTTCAGCATTTCTCTTGTTATCTCTAATTTTCTTTCTATTGGTTGGTAGCAATCTGTATTTCCTGATAACATTATATTTTGAGCTTTCCAATTTTTGCTTCTTAACTTTTTTTCTAATAATTCTGCAGCATTTACTTTATATAAAATTTTCCTTTCAAAATCTAAACCAGCTGAATACCCCCAATATTCATGAGTATTCCTAGCATAACAATAAATACATCCATGCTCACAACCTTGATATGGGTTCATTGAATAAGAAAACCCTGTATCTGGGCTTGTTACTTTATTTAGAATAGTTTTAGAATGCACCTCTAGGTAGGAAGTTGAATTAGTTTCATGCTTTTCATTTTCTATTTCACAATAATTAAGAAAATCATCCAATACTTCATATTCATGAATAGAAAATTTATTATGTGAATTATGTTGTGCTCCTCTACCTTTTATATACTTCATATAAATATTTAAATAACTTTTTTAACTCATTGTTTAATTATGTGAAAATACATAAAAACAAAACATATCAAAGAATAAAAAATGTAATATTACAAAAAAAAGAGAGGGTAAAATAAAAAAGAGAGCTGTTTACAGCTCTCTTTTTTAATATTTATATGAAAATACTTAAATAATCTTTCTTGTCTTGTTAAGCAGCCAAAAATCGGCTAAGACCATCGCAGTTAAAGCTTCTACAATAGGTACAGCTCTTGGCACAACACATGGATCATGTCTTCCTTTACCATGTATTTCTGTGGCTTCTCCATCGGAATTAATAGTCGCTTGATTTTGCATGATAGTAGCTACAGGTTTAAAAGCTACTCTAAAATAAATGTCCATTCCATTAGATATACCTCCTTGGATTCCACCTGATAGATTTGATTGTGTGGTTCCATCTACATTAAAAACATCATTGTGTTCAGAACCTTGCATCTTTGCTCCACAAAAACCACTACCAAACTCAAATCCTTTTACTGCATTAATAGAAAGCATTGCTTTCCCTAACTCTGCATGTAACTTATGAAAAATTGGCTCACCTAAACCTACAGGAATATTTTGAGCTACACATGTTATTGTACCTCCAATTGTATCTCCTTGCTTTCTTATTTCATGAATTTTCTCAATCATTTTTTCAGCAGAAGGTTCATCTGGACAACGAACTATATTACTTTCAGTTTTCGAAAAATCAAGTTCTTGATAAGGTTTAACCATAAAGATATCTCCTACAGAAGATGTAAACGCATTAATATCAATATGTGCTATTAATTGTTTAGCTAATGCACCTGCTACAACCCAATTCGCTGTTTCTCTTGCAGAAGTTCTTCCTCCTCCTCTATAATCTCTAACTCCATACTTCTTATCATACGTATAATCAGCATGAGAAGGACGATATACATTTGTATTATGATTATAATCTTTACTTTTTTGGTTTGTATTTTTAATTACAAAACCAATAGAAGCACCTGTTGTAAGTCCTTCAAAAACACCAGATAAAAATTCAACAGTATCAGGTTCTTTACGTTGAGTTACAATTTTAGACTGTCCTGGCTTCCGTCTATCCAATTCATTTTGAATAGCTTCAAAATCTACTTTTACTCCAGCAGGAAAACCATCGATTATTCCCCCTATAGCAGTACCATGTGACTCCCCAAAAGTGGTTAACTTTAAAATATTTCCAAATGAATTAAACATGCTTTAATAATTTAAAGAACGAAAGTAAAATTATTTATTAATATAGCACTAATTAAACAACAATAATTGTCTTCATTTATCCAACATAATACCTTTCATAAAACAATATAAGCTCGCTTTATTAATGTTAAAAAGCATTCTATATTTTTTTTAAAAAAAAAATTCAAAAAAAAACACGCAGAACTATCTAATAATAAGTCAATTAAAAAAAACAAGTAAAAAAAAGGCTTTTATAACCTAAAAAAGTAGTCAAAAAGTTTTTGAAAATTAAAAAAAGGTTCTATATTTGCACCCGCATTCAGGGAATACTGAGTGAGTCATTAAGGAGAAATGGCAGAGTGGTCGAATGCGGCGGTCTTGAAAACCGTTGTCTGTAACAGGACCGGGGGTTCGAATCCCTCTTTCTCCGCAAGTCCGAAGCGAAAGCTTCGGATTTTTTTTAGGGGATTAAAGAAAAAAGCTTGCACGTGCAAGCTTTTTTATGGTCTACATTTTTCTTTCTTAGTCAAAAATTAAATGATAACTGTTTTTTAATTTACTATATTTAGTGATTATGTATTAAATTAATTACCTATTTAATACTAATATTCAAAATCTCCTGGTTAATAAAGAATCATTCTATAAAAAATGAATAAAGCATATACTACTCTAATTAATCACTCCTATAAACATAACAACTATAGCATATAAGCACTGTTTTAAACAACTTAATAAATTGTTTAATGATATTAGTAATAGATTCATAATAATTGAAATTACTCAACTCTAATAATGTTTATATAAAATATAACTTAATACTAAATAATCTTTTATCTCTCTCCTTAGAGTATAGCTATGTCATTACACCAATTCTAAAGCTATATCAATTAGGAAAGCAATTAAAATATAGTTATTTCAATAAAATAGGTACTATTAAAAAGGATGTTTATGGAAAAAAATTAACATTATTTCTTCAACCATAAAAAATTAAAGATACTTGATGTATATACTAACCTATTTTTTTTAATAAAGGCAATTATAATTAATTCTATTGAAGAAAATATTGAAAAATTATAACATAGACTTGCGAAACCATGTGTAGAATTAGTACATAACTCAATAAAATACAAAGCTAGTACTCCTAACCATATATTTGATAGTAACGTTTTAGTTACGCAGAAACTTTTATACTTTATAAAATAAACTATTAAAGTAAATAACTTTATAAATAACAGCAATGAAATAGGGGAAAATATACTAAAATTTATTCCTTGGAAAGGAAAGATAGACACACAAATAACTAACCAACTTAAGTAGTAAGATAATGCATTCTTGAAATCATTTGGATAGCTATTAACATTTAAATCGAATATTAAAAGGCTTAATATTAATAAACCTGTAATTAAGTCATAATAATTGTTAGGCAGTTTAAAGCGATAAGCTAATACAATAACTATAGATAAAGTTGCTCTAAATAGTATTTTTTTCATTTTTTTTTACAAATGTACAAATATGCATAGCGAAATATAAAACTTCATAAATTAAATGAATGTCTAAATCCTGTAGTTTATAATTCTTTAATTTAATGATAATAAAATAGCTATATAAGCGAAGGCATAGGCGAACCTCTAACGATCTAAAGTGAAAAAAAGTATTGAACTACTGATTATTTAGGTTGTGTTAAAAAAGTAAGGTATAACACAAAAAAAAACCGTTCTTTATCTTACTAAAGAACGGTTTAAAAGAAAGGCAACGACCTACTCTCCCACCTGTGGCAGTACCATCGGCGCTAATGGGCTTAACTTCTCTGTTCGGAATGGTAAGAGGTGAGCCCCATTGCAATAATCACCTTAAATTGTTTCAGTGTATTTCAACTGTATAAGTTAACATATTGATAAATATAATATTGTAAAGTTTCAAAGAGTTTGCTTCCCCTCACAAGGAGGGGAAGTACGTACATAAGCCTATGGGTTATTAGTACTACTTG
>NZ_FNUB01000004.1:27500-30000 GCF_900105985.1 Tenacibaculum sp. MAR_2010_89
TCTCTTTGGTTCGTCTTTCCAAACGATTCTAGTTCACTTAGACTCTAATGTCGCAGCCCTACAACCCCAATACTGCCGTAACAGCATTGGTTTGGGCTAATCCGCGTTCGCTCGCCGCTACTAACGGAATCACTATTGTTTTCTCTTCCTCCGGGTACTTAGATGTTTCAGTTCTCCGGGTTTGCTCCTATAAATAGGTGACATGTCTTCAACATGCCGGGTTGCCCCATTCGGAAATTTACGGATCATAATGTGTGTGCCACTCCCCGTAACTTATCGCAGCTTATCGCGTCCTTCATCGCCTCTGAAAGCCTAGGCATCCGCCATACGCCCTTATTTAGCTTATTGTACTTTTTGCTGCAGTATCTCTACTACAACGAGCTCTTTATAATTCTTTATTTTTATAAAAATATTGTTGTTAGATCGTAATCTAACTTCTCTATCTTGATTCTTTACGATATCATTTTACCAATATGTCAATGAACGTTTTTAGACCTATAGTCTAATGGTGGAGAATATCGGAGTCGAACCGATGACCTCTTGCGTGCAAGGCAAGCGCTCTAGCCAGCTGAGCTAATCCCCATTATGAAATTCAGAATATGAATCCTCAATTATGAATGTTGAATTCTCTAACTTCCAGAATTTCCTTCCTAATATATACTTCTTTATTTGTAGTCCCGGGCAGACTCGAACTGCCGACCTCTACATTATCAGTGTAGCGCTCTAACCAGCTGAGCTACGAGACTATAATAGCTATATATTAGTGTGTTTTAAAATTAACAGCAAAGAGCAAAATGTACCTCTTTTGTAACTCACCATCTTTCTCTAGAAAGGAGGTGTTCCAGCCGCACCTTCCGGTACGGCTACCTTGTTACGACTTAGCCCTAGTTACCAGTTTTACCCTAGGCAGTTCCTTGCGGTAACCGACTTCAGGCACCCCCAGCTTCCATGGCTTGACGGGCGGTGTGTACAAGGCCCGGGAACGTATTCACCGGATCATGGCTGATATCCGATTACTAGCGATTCCAGCTTCACGGAGTCGAGTTGCAGACTCCGATCCGAACTGTGATATGGTTTATAGATTCGCTCCTATTCGCATAGTGGCTGCTCATTGTCCATACCATTGTAGCACGTGTGTAGCCCAGGACGTAAGGGCCGTGATGATTTGACGTCATCCCCACCTTCCTCACGGTTTGCACCGGCAGTCTCGCTAGAGTCCTCAACTTTACTTGTTAGCAACTAACGATAGGGGTTGCGCTCGTTATAGGACTTAACCTGACACCTCACGGCACGAGCTGACGACAACCATGCAGCACCTTGTGATCTGTCCGAAGAAAACTCTATCTCTAAAGCTGTCAGACCACATTTAAGCCCTGGTAAGGTTCCTCGCGTATCATCGAATTAAACCACATGCTCCACCGCTTGTGCGGGCCCCCGTCAATTCCTTTGAGTTTCAATCTTGCGATCGTACTCCCCAGGTGGGACACTTATCACTTTCGCTTAGTCACTGAGATAAATCCCAACAACTAGTGTCCATCGTTTACGGCGTGGACTACCAGGGTATCTAATCCTGTTCGCTCCCCACGCTTTCGTCCATGAGCGTCAGTATATACGTAGTAGACTGCCTTCGCAATCGGTATTCTGTGTAATATCTATGCATTTCACCGCTACACTACACATTCTATCTACTTCCGTATAACTCAAGTCAACCAGTATCAAAGGCAGTTCCATAGTTAAGCTATGGGATTTCACCTCTGACTTAATTGACCGCCTGCGGACCCTTTAAACCCAATGATTCCGGATAACGCTTGCACCCTCCGTATTACCGCGGCTGCTGGCACGGAGTTAGCCGGTGCTTATTCTTACAGTACCGTCAAGGCCGTACACGTACGACTGTTTCTTCCTGTATAAAAGCAGTTTACAACCCATAGGGCAGTCATCCTGCACGCGGCATGGCTGGTTCAGAGTTGCCTCCATTGACCAATATTCCTCACTGCTGCCTCCCGTAGGAGTCTGGTCCGTGTCTCAGTACCAGTGTGGGGGATAATCCTCTCAGACCCCCTACCTATCGTTGCCATGGTAAGCCGTTACCTTACCATCTAGCTAATAGGACGCATAGTCATCTTGTACCCATAAATGTTTAATTAAAAAGCGATGCCACTTCTCAATATTATGGAGTATTAATCTTCATTTCTAAAGGCTATCCTCCTGTACAAGGCAGATTCTATACGCGTTACGCACCCGTTCGCCGGTCGTCAGCGGAAGCAAGCTCCCCTGTTACCCCTCGACTTGCATGTGTTAAGCCTGCCGCTAGCGTTCATCCTGAGCCAGGATCAAACTCTTCATTGTATAATCTTTAATATTATTAATGAATAAGTTTCAAAAGAATTTTTTTAATCTAACTAATTAGACTGTGGTAATTCTACTCTTTAATTACGCTGTCAATTTCAATATTTTCAATGAACTTTGTTAACCTTAACACTTGATATCTCTCAATCAA